>JAXZEJ010000070.1:0-3534 GCA_037424205.1 bacterium
AACCGCTTCGTGCTGCCGGCCTCCATGGTGATGGGCGCTCTCTTCATGCTCGTGATCGACACGGTGGCGCGCACTGCGACCCAAAGCGAGATTCCGGTCTCCATTCTGACGGCCGTCGTAGGCGCGCCGTTCTTCATCTATCTCCTGCGCCGAACGGGCGGGATTTCGGGATAGCGCCATGTCTCTTGATGTGATCCACGGCGGCTACGCCTGGCCGGGCCGCGAACCCGTGCTCTCAGGCGTCGACTTTTCCTTTGACGGCAAGGGCGTCATGAGCATTCTCGGGCCCAACGGCGCGGGAAAGACGACCCTTCTGCGATGCATGCTCGGCCTTCTCAAGTTTACGGAGGGCGAGGCGCGCCTTGACGGCCGAGCCGTCTCCGACTGGAAGCCGCGAGACTTCTGGCGCACGATCGGATACGTTCCTCAGGCCAAGCTTCCGGGCTTTGCCTCGATGTCGCTCGCCGACATGGTGGTGCTCGGCCGAAGCGCGCACATCGGCCCCTTCAGCCTGCCGTCCGATGCGGACTGGGCCGTCGTCGACCGCGTGATGACCGAGGTCGGCATCGAGCATCTGGCCAACCGGCTCTGCAGCGAAGTATCGGGCGGTCAGTTCCAGCTTGCGCTCATCGCACGCGCCCTTGCGGCCGAACCCAAGATCCTCGTGCTGGACGAACCCGAGTCAAACCTCGACTTCCGGAACCAGATGGTCGTCCTCAACGTAATCGAGCGTCTGACCGAACAGGGACTCGGCGCCGTCATCAACACGCACTTCCCGGCTCACGCGCTCGAAATCTCCACAAAGACACTGCTCGTGCCCAAGCACCGCCCGCCCATTTTCGGTAATACCCGGGAAGTCATGACCGAGGATCAGCTCTCCGAAGTCTTCGACGTGCGGGTGCGCATTCGCGAGCTCGACTTCCCGGAGCGCCGCTACACGTGCGTCGCCGCCGTCGAGCCGAAGTCGTCCTGACGTCGAACCGAACCGCCCATAAGAAAGGATCGCTCCACAGCCGTGGAACGATCCTTCTTTCTTTTATACGCGCCTCCTGTCGAAGGCCTGCTTTTGCATCAACGTTCGGAGGGCTGGATAGGCTCCACCGCATCGTCATCGGCCAGGAAGGGGATCTTCTTCTTTTCGGCAGAGGTAAGACCGGCCTCAAGCTCGCTCTGGAGGAGCTTCACCATCATGTAGCGGTTGAGCACCTCGCGTGCAAAGAGCAGATAGCCGAGATAGAGCTCGGACTTGCGAAGCGAAATCTTCTCCTCGCCAATCTGGATCATGAAGTCGCGCTGAGCCTCTTCGATGAGTTCCAGTGCCTGCGAGCAATTGGCCGGCACGAAGTTGTCGCGAATCATGATCATGCGCTTGGAGAGCATTTCGATGTTGTCGCGCATGCGGCCCGTGAACGGCGAATGGGAGTTGGCCACGTAGTTCTGTGCGACGCCGATCTGGTCGCGCAGCGCATGGCTGACTTCCTTCATGCTCGTGAAGGCGCGGTAGTAGAAGTTGCGGGCGTCTCGGTCGGAGCGGGAGCCGCCGCCCTCAAGCGCCATGTGGTAGTACTCGCCGCGGCGCACCGTGATGAAGTCGAAGAGCTGGGCGGCATCGCCCTTGAGCTCGCGAAGCTTCTGGTCGTCCTCCTTGAGGAAGGCCTGAAGACCCTGAGCAAAGAGGGTGAGCGTGGCGTTGAGATTGTCGTTGACGCTCTCCGTCAGAAGATCACGAATGCTGGCCTTGTCGCCGCGGTCGATGCGATCGTCGTCGCTTTCCTCATCTTTGTCCTTGACGAAGAAGTTCGTGCGAATGACGACGGCGAGCGCGAGAAGCATCATGAAGACCTGAAGCGGCTCGCCCCAGCTGATGAACAGCATGCAGATGATGCCGCAGGCGCTGAAGGCCGTGAAGGCGGTCATGAACCAGCCGGAAATCACGGTCAGAACGCCGGAAATGCGGTACACGGCGGACTCGCGGTCCCAAGCGCCGTCGGCAAGCGACGAACCCATGGCGACCATGAAGGTCACGTACGTCGTCGAAAGCGGAAGCTTGAGGCTCGTAGCCGAGGCAATGAGCGCCGCAGCCAGCACGAGGTTCACGCTCGCGCGGATTTCGTCGAACGGAAGTTCGATTTCGCCCGGCGCAAGCTTCTTCTTTTCGAAGCGCGTAGCAAGACTCTTGAGCACCGAAGCCGGAATGACCTGATGAGCAATGTTGTTGAAGCGGATCGCGGAGCGCACGGCGACGCGGGCGGGAAGCGAGGAGCCGAACTGCTCCTTGCCGCCTCGGGCCGACGAAGCCAGGCTGATGGACGTGCGGATGACGCGGCGGGCCCGCTTGGAGAACCAGAGCGTGAGCACCATCACGATGCCCGATGCGAGAAGGAAGTAGGTCGGCGTCCCATTGTTATGACGCAGGCCTTCCATCGTAAAGGTCGTCGGATCGGCGCCTTCGACGGCCGACCAGATCTCGTAGGAGGAAAGAGCGGCGAGCGGCACGCCGATGAAGTTCACAAGGTCGTTGCCGGCAAATGCAAAGGCAAGCGAGAACGTGCCGGCAAGAATGATGATCGGGAAGATGTTGAAGCGGAGCGCCAGAATGAGGGCCTGGAAGAAGACCGTCATGACGGCGAAGCAGCCGATCAGCAGCTCTGAGGTGTTGGCGTCAATCCAGGCAACCCATTCGGGCTGCATGAAGGAGGCGCCCTTGACGCCCTTGATCACGAGGAAGTAGAAGACGGCCGTGAGCGAAACGCCGCCGTAGATGCCGCCGAACCACCTGTAATAGCGTTCGTAGTTGAAGGTGAAGATCAGGCGCAGAAGATACTGCACCAGAAGTCCCGCGAAAAAGGCGACCACAACGGACACAAGAATCGCCATGATCATGGCGAGCGCCTTGGCGGAATTGAGATAGAGCCCCAGATCCGTAATGGGAGCGCCGCTCGACCAGACCTTGTAGCAGGCGAGCGCAGTGGCGCCTCCGAGAAGCTCGAAGACGATCGAGACGGTCGTGGATGTGGGAAGTCCAAGAGAATTGAATGTATTGAGGAGCAGAACGTCGCAGACCATGACGGCCGTGAAGACGATGATCACTTCCTTGAATGTGAAGTGCTCCGGAACAAGGACGCCCGTGCGGGCGACCTCCATCATGCCTGAAGAGAATGTGGCGCCCAGCAGGACACCCATGCTGGCCACGGCCATGATCACCCAAAAGGGTGCTGTGCGGGAACCGACGGCGGAATTGAGAAAATTGACGGCGTCGTTGGACACGCCGACAAAAAGGTCAATAACGGCCAGCGCGCCCAAGAGCGCCAGCGCTACAAGTATGAATGTATCCATTCGAGTTGTATTTGCCCGAACCGCCTAGCCGACTATGACGCTCCGAAGATAAAAGCCGCAGGGCGTGACAGTTCCTGACAATTTGCAATCAGTATTAAACGGGTCAATTGTATCGAACCTCAAGGCATATTGGTGAGATTGCTTAATCGGGTAGGAGCCCGTGGATTAATTCCACGGGCGTCCTCCCACACCACGTGG
>JAXZEJ010000071.1:0-2219 GCA_037424205.1 bacterium
GGCAATGCGTTGTTGCCGATCCCGTTTTTTGTTGTTCGAAAGCCGAAGGTCAGCCTTCCTTTTCCGGCTTCCAGAGCGAATGGCGGTGTGCGGCGTATTCGGCGTCGACCGTGCCGTTCGTCATGGCCGGAAGAAGCGCCCGGTTGGGCTTGAAGATGAAGGCGGCCATGTGTCCGATGAAGAGCACGATGGTGAGCGCCATGCCGAGGTTGTGCCCCTGGGCGAGCCAAAAGAGCGCCGGATCGGGCAGATCCCAGCCCGCGAAGTTCTTGAGCGTCTTGAGAAGGCCGGTCGCAATGACCAGCGCAAATGCGCCGGCGAAGGCGGCCCAGGCAAGGCGCTGCTCGGGCAGATACTTGGCCGAAGGCGGCTCCTCTCCGCCCATGATCATGGCCCTTACGATGGCGATGCTTGCGCGGAAGTCGCCCTTTTTGGGGACGATGTCGAAGTCTCCTTCGAGCGCATGGATGAACAGGTGGAAGAAGCAGAAGAACGTGAAGACGGCGCCTGCGAGATAGTGAAGCTCAAGCGTCGTGAAGTACTCCGTCGTCCATGCGCCAAGAGCGTCCAGCCCGTAGCGCTTGGCGACCGGCATCTGGAGAATGCCCGTGAAGATGAGCGCAAAACAGGAAAGCGCGATGCTCCAGTGAACGATTCTGTTGCGTAGAGACTGTCGTGGGACGCGCATGATCATTCCTCCTTTCCGTCACGGCCGCGACGGCGGCGCAGCATGATGGCGCCGCCGAGTGCGGCGATCGGCGCGGCCAGCGCAAGACCGGCTGAGACGCTTCCGGAGGCAAGTGCGGGCTTGGCGGCCGGGAAGCCGGGACGTCCCTGCGCGTCGGATCCGACTGCGGCGCGGTGCGCGGCATCAATGGCATCGAACGGAACGCTCGAGACGTACCAGGTGGCCGTGCCGCCGTTTTCGGTGCGCCCGTAGACGTGGCGGCCGTTGAGAATTTCGCCGAGCTTTGCGGTCATTTCATCGAGCGTGCCGATCATCATGGCCTTTTTCGGACATGCGGGAACGCATGCGGGCTGCTCGCCTTTGGAAAGGCGTTCGGCGCAGAGGTCGCACTTGAACATCACGCCGCCGCCCGCAAACTTGGGCGCAACGGAAAGGTAAAGCCCGACGCCGCCCTGGCGCTGCGGGATGTGCCACGGACAAACGTCCCGGCATTTTGCACCGCCGAAGCAGACATGCGCGTCGATGGCCACGGCGCCTTCCTTCGTCTTGCCGATGGCGCCGAACGGGCAGAGCTTGCGGCACGGCGCGTCGAAGCAGTGCATGCAGCGGCGCGGCAGATGAATGTCGCGGCCGTTGACGCTGAGCGTCTCGACATAGAGAAGGTTGTATGGCGTCAGACGGTCGATCTCATCGCGTCTTTCCGAGAAGTCCTCAAACTTCTTCTTCGGCCAGTACGGACGGATCGGCTTTTGAGGTTCGGGAACGCGGTCCTTGTTTTCCTCGCGGCAGGCGGAGACGCAGAGCGGAACGGCTCGGTCCCGGCATCCGTCGCAGCGGTCAAGGTCGATGATCGTGATGAGCTGGCCGCCGGTTCTGTGCGCGCCCGCCCGGGCCGCGTCCGCAGTGCAGGCCAGACCGGCGCCCGTCAGAACGGTGTGCCGCAGAAGGTTGCGTCTTAGCATGTCGGAGCATCTCGCTGATAACAATAGATTTATTGTAGCGAAAGGACGAAGCGGGGCGCTGATTTGAAATCAGCTGTCGTTCAGGAGCGGACGGCGCCGGGATTCTGAGGAAGGCTTTCGGGGTGGCCGTAGCGCACGAGGCAGACTTCGCCTTCGCCGGCTTCGTAGATGATGCCGATCGGATCGCCTTCAACGGCGACGGGCACGTAAAGAGAGTCCGTCGTGTCGACGGGAAGGGCGCCGGCGGGGGTGCGGCGCTCGGTGATTTGGGTAAAGAGCGATTCAAGCGCCTGAATGATGGCGGGGCGGCGCGAGTCGCCCACAATCGCAGACTTGTCGAGGCGGAACTGCTTCGTTTCGAGAAGCTCGAGCGGAGCGCCGTCGACGGGAAGGAGGCTTTCGCCTTCGGTGCTCGCACGTTCGCGGGCGCGCCAGCGAAGCTTGGCCTGGGCGTCCTGCAGGGCGTTCATCGTGATGAGCGACGGACGGAGCCTGATGTCCGCCGGTTCGGCGGACGCCGCCGGATTCGAATCCGACGCCTCGTCTTCGGCCCAAAGGTCTCCCTGCAC
>JAXZEJ010000072.1:0-1570 GCA_037424205.1 bacterium
GGAGAAGGAGCCGGCAACGGCGGGCTCGATGTTGAGGAAGACGCGAACGTCGTTCTTCCTTTCCTTGGCGAGCACGAGAACGGGCTGCACGCGCTGGAAGAAGGCGGAGACGTAGTTGCGGCTGCCGAGTTCGGCGCTGCGGGTCTGCTGTCCTTCGCCCGCGTTGGGTTCGTCGAACAATTCCCAGCCGCCTTCATAGGACGGAAGACCGTTGTCGAAGCTCCTCCCGGACTTGGGGGCCTGCTTCGGCATGTCGGCGGAGGCTTCGTCGCCGGGCACGGTCTTCAGATCGGCCAGGCATTCGTAAAGGCACGAGATGAATGACGTGTCGTCGGCTGCCTGACGGCACTTGAGGCAGGAGGCCGGAATGGCGTCGAGCGCCGAGGCGGCGCCGGAAAAGGCAATGAGGCCCGCGAAGGCGGCGGGGACAAGAAGATTCCTGAAGGTCATGATGTATGCCTGCGTTGTGGATGCACTCATTTTACGCACCCCGGCAATGCCCGAGACGTCCGGATACGAATGTTGACATTGGAAACGGAAAATGGGTAAAAACCCGCCTTTGTTGCTTAAGAGCGTCGGAAATGGGAGATTTTGAAGCAACTCATTCATAAATACATATAAAATTTGGATGAATTTGTACTCCTTCAGTAGTATGGGCGGTTTGCCCGAAGAATAAAAACAAAGAGGACAGTCATGCGGCAGGCGGAAAAAATGCAGGTTGTCGCGCGAAGCCCGCTCTATGAGCAGGTGAGGGACGTGCTGGCGGAAAGGCTTCGGCAGGGAGTCTGGCGTCCGGGCGAGAGATTGCCGACGGAGGCCGTTCTGGCCGCCGAGCTAGGGGTTTCACTGGGCACCTTGAGGCATGCCGTGGAGCTTCTGGTGGAAGAGGGGGCGCTCCTGCGCCGGCAGGGTGCGGGCACCTTTGCCGCGACGCTCGGCACGGCGGTTGAGGAAAACCGGTTCCAGCCCTTTGAAAGCCTGGACGGCAGCACGCGCTTTGACTTCAGGCGCCTGGTATCGCTTGACGAGGCGGCCTGTCCCGCTGAGGCGGCTGCCGGGCTCGGCATTCCGGCGGGCGAGACCGTGCTTCACATGGTGAGGCACATGGTGAAGAGAACGCTCGAAGGAGAGCACATTGCGGCGTCCGACGAGATCTTTCTCCTCCCTGAGGTCTTTCCGGGCCTGACGGCCGAACGCTATCACATGACGTATCGTCCCGGCGACTCGATCTACAGGTTCTATGCGCGCGAAATGGGCGTCGTGATCACGAGCCAGCGCTGTGCGGTGAGGTATGAGTGCGTGAAGGGGACGGAGGCGGCTCGTCTTCGCGTGCCCGATCCGATGCCGGTGCTGAGGTTCTCGCGCATCTCCTACGCATTCGGGCACCAGGCCGTCGAGTATCGCATCTACAGGCTTGATGCGGAGAATGCGCAGATTTGCTTTGCGCTGCCGTAATCGCGAGGTCTGACATTCGGATAAGGAAACGGCCCGGCCGCTCGATGGAGCGCCGGGCCGTTTTGTGGTGTGCCAGGCATGGGCACAATCTAACGGGTGGAAGTCCCGAGCGCAG
>JAXZEJ010000073.1:0-1962 GCA_037424205.1 bacterium
AAAAAGCCGATCTGCAATCAGGTCGGCTTTTTCATTTCGTGCAAAATGCAGGCTAACCTTGGTAACGATCTCGTTGGCGCGCTCGGTCTGCTCATCGAGCTTGTCGATGACGCCCGTCATCTTCGCCGTGTCTGTCGAACCATTTTTGATCATGCGCCTCAAGCCGAAGCTGTAGAGCGAGATGGCGCCCAGGGGCTGCCGCATCTCGTGCGCGAAAATGACGGAGAGCTGTCCCACGACGCCCGCGCGCTCAAGACGCGCCAGACGCCCTTCGGCCGCCCGGGCCTCGTCCTTGAGAACCTTCTGCTCGGCCAGCGCATGCCTCAGTGCTTCGGTGCGCTTGTGAACGAGCTGCGTAACGCGCACGCTGTGAAGCGCCAGTCCGATGAAGAACGCGCCGATCAGCATGATCCAGTGCCAGTATTCCGACCAGAAGCGCTTCAGCGTCCACGTCTTCAGATAGGCGTAGGGCCCGGTCTTCGTATCGTAGAAAAGCTTGTCGACCGCGCTGTAGTCGGTCGCAACGCCCCAGTAGAGCCCCTCTTCGCCGACGGGCCTCAGAGCGAGCAGCGCCTGCGTCACCGACCTCGACACTTTCGGGTCCGTCCTCTTGGTCGACCCCACGGTCCACGTCGGATAAAGCGCCGTCGACCTCTGACATGCCTCGCCCTTCAGGTCGCGCCTGTTGAGAACCTTAAGCATGCCTTTGTACTGCGGATGGCGCTCCAGCCACTGCTCCAGAAAGCAGAGGCGCAGGAAGGCCACGTCCGCCGTGCCGTTCAGAAGATGCACGGGCGTCCTTTCCATGGACGCACCGTCGCCGAAATAAAGCGTCTCCCGGAAAAAGCCCTCAATCTCGAGTCCCTGGCGCATCATCTCGCCGTAGGGCACCAGCAGCCCGGTAAAGGCCTGAGGGGTCGAGGTGGCAAGCACCGTTCCCTTCAAATCCTTGAGCGTCTTCAGGTCATCGCGCTTCGCAGCCGTGACGATCGCCGTGCCCTCGCCGTGATTGGGATCGGGATAAGCAATCGACACCGCCGACACCAAGGAACTGACGCCTTCATTGGAAATGCGGCGGAAAAAGCCGGCACTCGACAGAAATACGTCCACTTCGCCGTTCTTGATTGCGTCGATCAGCTCTCCGATCGACAGATGCGTCACCTGCACTCGATCCTCGCCGAAATACTGCTTGAGGGCATTGACCGACGCCGGCACGATCTCTTCGTTGGGCGCGGGCTTCACATACTTCACGATCGCCAGCCTCACGGGCTTCCTCACACTGACGGCCGGGCTCGAATTGTGCCGGTACGGCCCCCGAATCAGCGTCGCATCGACCGGAAACTCAATGTCCACGCTCTGCGCAGACGCCTCTGCGGCAGCGATGCTCACCGCAGCAAGCAAAAGAGCCGCAAGGGTTCTCAAGCCCCTTGCGGCAGTCTCTCTCACCGCCTCAAATTGATTCTCAAAAGCACTCAACATCAGATCATTAGGAAATTACCGGCACCAATGCCGAAGACCGTGAAAACCGGTCATTTTTTCATCATACGTCCTTTCGCCCACCCGCGAAAGCGTCTGAAAAATCGGCTCCGTGAAAACCCTAGAAAAATTAAGGACTTTGATTTTTGTCGGTCACCACTAGGGGTGACGACGGAGAACAATGCCAGCCGTCGAAACGCCAAACCACTGACGCACAGGCGTTTCACAGGCGTAAGGAACACGCCCGACCAACAAGCCCCTTCCGGAAGGCGCACGCACAGCGCCCTCCGGTCCACAAAAACAGGAGATATTTCCATGCAGGAAAAGACCTTCGCGCTCAGCCGCCGTGCACTCCTTCGCACGGCCGCCGTCGGCGCCGCAGCGACTGCCGCCACGGCTTCCATCCCGTCCGTCGTGATGGCTGCCGACAAGACCGCATCCGACACGTCCAAGATCCGCAACTTCGACATGATCGAAGCGTTCTAC
>JAXZEJ010000074.1:0-3294 GCA_037424205.1 bacterium
CTGGACGCGCTGCCCGACTCGACTGTTGCCGGAGCGCTCGGCTCGATCATTCTCGCCGACCTCACGGCCTATGCCGGCAAGCGCTACAACCGCGGCGAATCCGGCACGGACGTGAAGTCCGTCTCGCTTTTTGTGGACGAAACCGCCAACGTCATCAACGGGCCGATGATCGAGCTTTTGAACAAGGGCCTCGAAGCGGGCATTCGGGTCACCGCGGCCATGCAGACCGTGAGCGACCTTGCAGCGCGCCTCGGGAGCGACAGCCGCGCGAGAATGGCGCTCGGCAACTTTAATAATTTGATTGCACTGAGGTCGAAGGATAGAAAGACTCAGGAGTTCATCTGCGAAACCTTCGGAAAGACGACCGTCTGGTCGACCTCCGCGTCGCTATCCTCTTCGGCCGACGGCTCGCCCGTGCCGGACTTTCGCGCGTCGGTCAGCCGCAGCATTCAGGGACACCGCGATGAGATCGTGCCGCCCGACGTGCTCGGCCGCCTTCCCAACACCGAATTCTTCGCAAGCGTCTCGGGCGGACGGCTCTACAAGGGCCGCATTCCGATTCTGCTCGCGGAAGATTGAAGAAACGTCTTTGAGTAACCATGAAATATCTTGTGATGGCAACGTCGCTGGCGGTTCTGGTGATGCTGATGTGGCTCCCGGCGAGAACGCCGCCCGAAATTTTCGAACAGAGGGCGCTCGAGGAGGCTCTCCTCTTAAGGAGCGATCAAATACCCATGCCAGACGCGGCTGCCGAACTCGCCGTGCGGTACCTTGACGCGCTCTCGGTCATGGCGGGGGCGCCGGAGAGCTATACGCTCAGGCCCTACGGCGGCGCGCCGATGACGAAGGACGAATTCGCCGAAATCGGAAGGGCGGCCGAACGCTCGACCCAAACCGAATGGCTTCGCGACATGAAGAGCCTCTTCGTGATGGCGGCCCAGCGCACGGCGATCATGACGGCGGGAACCCTGGCACTCTTTCCCTTCATGCTGGCGCTCCTGGTCGACGGGTTTGTGAGGCGCAGAATACGCGAAGCCGAATACCATGCGCCGAGCCCCACGTGGTGGACGGCCAGCTTTTCGCTTCAGCTCCTCGCCGTTTGTCTCGGCATCCTTGCGATCATCCATCCCTTCTTTCCGCCGCAGTGGCTGCCGGTCTTTCCCGCGGCCTTCGCGCTGGCCGCCAGACTGACCGCGTCGACCTGGCACCGCTTCATCTGATCGGAAGATACGGACATGAAAAATCCCGCACGAAGGCTTTCGTGCGGGATTGTCGTTAAAGCGTCCGGAAGGCTTATTCCGCCTTCGGAAGGCCTTCCTCGACGAAGGTCTCAAGCGTCTCCATGATCAGTTTCTTTTCATCCTGCGTCAGCACGTCGATGCCGAAGAGGTGATGGAAGAAGAGGCCGTCGTAGGCGAGGGTGTAGACGAGGGCGCGGTCGGCGCCGCAGGCCTGGGTCTTGACGCGGTCGAAGTAGCCGCGGTACCACTCGCGCACCGGGGTCATGAACTTGCGGTTTTCGCGCGACGACATGGCGAGCGCGACGAGCGGGGAGGAGCCGCTGTCGATCTGGCCGGACGTGAACTTCTTGTACCAGTCGGCATAGCCGGCGAGCATAGGAAGGTCGCCGGTGGCCTTCCCCGAAAGCTCGGTTTCCACTTCGGAAAGGTGGGCGGCGTATTCGTTGACGAGCGCTTCCACCAGATCCTGGCGAGTGTGGAAGTGATACATGAAGGAGCCCTTGCTCACGCCCGCCGCTTTGATGACGCGGTCGATCGAAAGGCTGTCGGTGCCCTTTTCAATGATGATGGCGCGCGCGGCGTCGAGAATCTTCCGTCTCGTTGCCAGTCCGTTCGCCCTGCGCTTCACATTGGCATTCGATTCCTGATCGTGAATGTCGGAAACGTCCTGAGTGGCGGTGATTGTTGTATCGTCCATGTCGGATGCCTCTAAATGTTGGCTTCAGTTTACACGTTTCGATTCGGCCGTATGGCAAAAACGCTGATTATTCGAAGAATATTGTTTGAAAATGACTCATGCATTCGAGCGTGCGGCCGTCAGGCGTTGTCGTCCGACGCTCTTGAACGAACGGACGGTTGGTCGATCCCTTCGTCAACAAAAGCCTTGAGCGTGTCTAGGATCATTTTCTCTTCCTCGGGCGTGAGCACGTCGATGCCGAAGATGAGGTGAAAGAAGAGGCAGTCGACGACCAGCAAGTGGATGAGCGCGGGGCCGGGGCCGCAGGGCTGGTGCTTTGCGCGCTCGAAGCAGCGGCGGTACCACGCCCGTAGAAAGGTGATGTGCCGGCGGTTTTCCCGCGAAGCCAGAAGCAGGGGATAGAGGGGAGCCGAGCTTAGTTGGGTCTCGCTCGCCTTGAACTGCCGATACCACTCGGCATAGCCGTCGAGCATCGGGCAGCCCTTTCCGGACATGTGCCCGAGATTCGTCTCCACCTGGAAAAGATGCTGAGCATATTCGTCGGCGAGCGCGTCGATCAGGACGCTGCGGGACGAATAGTGGTGGAGAAAGGTGCTCTTGCCGACGCCCGCACGCTTGATGACGGCATCGATCGTCAGGCTGTCCGTGCCCTCTTCAATAATGATTTGGCGGGCGGCGTCGAGAATTCTCGCCTTGGTGGCTTGGCTGCCCGTACGGCGTGCGTTGGGCGCGGCGCGATCGTCAATGGTCCCGGAAGGCATGGCGCCTTCGGTTTTTTCGGTTTTGGTCATGAATGGTCCCCGGCGGTTACGGGCCATAGTCTACACGACTCAGTGAAAACCCTGTTAGGGGAACGACTTGATGACTTTAAGTTGATTTAAAAGCAAATTACGTATACAGTACGGATGGTATGAATAAGCGGTCCCAAATTCCTCAGTCCGGGGTTCAGGGCTGACTACCGGGCAGTCAAGCGCTGTGTCTCGAAGGCTTCGGCCTTCGGGCCGCTGCGTCAATAGCCGAACGCCAAGTCTCAACAATTTCTCTCCTGGATTGCTTGGATATTGGCTTCTGTCCGGTCATTCTTATGCGAACGCGGGTCCTTGACGGCGACTGTTTCCCCCGATGCAGGCGCCGGACTTCAGGGACAGCCTGAGCGGCGGGTCGTCATGAGAAATAGGGTGCTCATGTTGGTTCTACGCTCAACTCGGTTCATCTCCGGGCTTCAAGGAATGCAGACTTGAAGCCCGTGGGGAGGAACCTGCAAAAAGCCGATGCCGGTCTTGTAGTTCCCGGCATCGGCATTTTTGCGGTGTGCCAGGCATGGGCACAATCTAACGGGTGGAAGTCCCGAGCGCA
>JAXZEJ010000075.1:0-9378 GCA_037424205.1 bacterium
ACGTGGTGTGGGAGGACGCCCGTGGAATTAATCCACGGGCTCCTACCCGATTGTCGCCCGTTCTTCTGAACGGGTTAGAGCAGACTGACTGGCGTGACGGATTACATCATGCCGGGCATGCCGCCCATGCCTTCCATGCCGGCGGGCATCGGCTTGTCTTCAACAATGTCGGCAACCATGCAGTCCGTCGTGAGGATGAGGGACGCAACGGAGGCGGCATTCTGCAGAGCAGTGCGGGTAACCTTCGTCGGGTCGAGAACGCCCATTTCAACGAGGTCGCCGTATTCGCCAGTCTGAGCGTTGTAGCCGAAGTTGCCTTCGCCCTGAGCAACGTTGTTCACCACGACGCTCGGTTCATCGCCAGCGTTGGCAACGATCTGGCGAAGCGGTTCTTCCATGGCGCGAAGAACGATGCGGATGCCGGCGTTCTGTTCGTCATTGTCACCCTTGATGTCGCGGATGGCCTGCTTAGCGCGGATGAGAGCCACGCCGCCGCCAGCCACGATGCCTTCTTCAACGGCAGCGCGGGTAGCGTGAAGGGCGTCTTCAACGCGAGCCTTCTTTTCCTTCATTTCGACTTCGGTAGCAGCACCGACCTTGATGAGGGCCACGCCGCCGGCAAGCTTGGCAACGCGTTCCTGAAGCTTTTCACGGTCGTAGTCGCTCGTGGCAGCTTCGATCTGGGTGCGGATGTTCTTGACGCGATTTTCGATGGCTTCGGCCTGACCGGCGCCGTCGATGATCGTCGTGTTTTCCTTCGTGACTTCAACCTTCTTAGCCGTGCCGAGCTGTTCGAGCGTGGCCTTGTCGAGCGTGAGGCCGACGTTGGTCGAAATGACCGTGCCGCCGGTGAGGACGGCGATGTCTTCGAGCATGGCGGCGCGACGATCGCCAAAGCCCGGAGCCTTGACTGCAACGACCTTGAGGATGCCGCGGATGGAGTTCACGACGAGGGTGGCAAGAGCTTCGCCGTCGATGTCTTCAGCGATGATGACGAGCGGACGAGCAGCCTTGGCAACCTGTTCGAGCACCGGAAGAAGTTCGCGGATGTTGCTGATCTTCTTGTCGTGCAGGAGGATGAACGGATTGTCAAGAACGGCAGCCTGCTTTTCCGGCTGGTTGATGAAGTACGGGGAGAGGTAGCCGCGGTCAAACTGCATGCCTTCAACGACTTCGAGTTCGTTCTTGAGGGACTTGCCGTCTTCGACCGTGATCACGCCTTCCTTGCCCACCTTGTCCATGGCTTCGGAAATGATGTCGCCGATTTCAGCGTCGGAGTTGGCGGAAATGGCGCCAACCTGAGCGATTTCCTTGTTGGTCGTCGTCGGCTTGCTGATCTTGCGAAGCTCTTCGATGGCGGCGGCAACAGCCTTGTCGATGCCGCGCTTGAGATCCATCGGGTTCATGCCGGCGGCCACGAACTTCATGCCTTCGTCAACGATGGCCTGAGCGAGAACCGTGGCAGTCGTCGTACCGTCGCCGGCGTTATCGCTCGTCTTGGAGGCGACTTCACGCACCATGCAGGCACCCATGTTTTCGAACTTGTCCTTGAGTTCGATTTCCTTGGCAACGGATACGCCGTCCTTCGTCACCGTCGGAGCGCCGAAAGCGCGGTCAAGCACGACGTTGCGACCCTTCGGGCCGAGCGTAACCTTGACAGCGTTGGCGAGAACATTGATGCCGCGAACCATCTTGGTGCGGGCGTCATCACCGAAAAGAACCTGCTTTGCAGCCATTTCTAAAATCCTTTACTTTCTTTGAAAAACCAAATGATATGAGGCGGAGACGGATCTTCGCTTAGGCGAGGATGCCCATGATGTCTTCTTCGCGCATGACGAGCAGCTCTTCACCGTCAACCTTGACGGTCTGACCGGAGTACTTGCCGAAGAGAACGCGGTCGCCGACCTTGACGTCGAGAGCGATGATGCGGCCGGCTTCGTCGCGCTTGCCCGGGCCGACGGCGATCACTTCGCCCTGGTCCGGCTTTTCACCGGCGGAGTCGGGAATGACGATGCCGAAGGAGGTGGTCGTTTCAGCAGCAAGACGCTTGATGATGACGCGGTCATGCAACGGACGGATCTGCATTTGTTGTTCTCCAAATAAAACTGTTCCCGGCAGGATGGTCGCTTCGCCCTTGTGATGGGCGGGTTTCATATGCCGGATGCAAAAAAACATTGCCTTGGCAAACCGTATTGGCGGGTTTGCCTTAGCATTTAAACCCTATATGGGGATGCCTCCTCGAAAAACAAGGGGGATGTTCAAGTTTTTTTACAGCTTGGCGGAACTTTTTTTCATGTTTCTGCGAAAAAGCTTGCGGCGAAGGGAATGATGCGGATTTCGAGATTGTGTTCAGCATCCGCTTGTGCGGTATTCATGATGATGTCGGCAGTGTTTTCAATCAATTCGGGCGATGCTTTGGCGGTTGAACTTCGACAGTTGCCGTCGCCGCTCAAAAAGGCTGCCGCAGAATACGGCGTAGATCCGAGGGCGGTGACGGTTTCAATTGTGGAGCTTGACGGGCTGAAAGTGCCGGAAGGTGGAAAAATACCGCTTGTGAGCCCCTTGCTGGCTGTCAATGCTGATCGTGCGGTTGCGCCAGCTTCGACCGCAAAGCTCGTGACGACACTTGCGGGTCTCGAACTGTTGGGGGCGGATTGGCACTGGAAGACAGGTTTTTACGCCAAGACGAGGCCTGACGATAAAGGGCGGGTGACGGGGGTATGGCTCAAGGGCGGTGGGGATCCCACACTCGTTGCTGAGAAATTCGCTCTTCTAGTTGATCGGTTGGCGCAGATGGGCGTCAGGCATATTAAGGGCGATCTGACGGTGGACCGTTCGTATTTTGATATCCCGGATACGGATCCTTCGGCTTTCGACGGACGGGGTTCTCGTCCCTACAATCAGTTGCCTGATGCTGCGGTGACAGCCTATCGGAGCCTTTCTTTTGAGTTTATTCCTGATGAATTGGCAGGCGTAGCGCATATTGTGAGCATGCCGCAGCTGGCCGGGTTGGAAGTACCGTCGTCGATCCCGCTCAAAAGAGGAACCTGCGGTGATTGGAAGAGTTCGATAGGCTACAGGTTGGAGCGCCTTTCCGGTAGGCGTCTTGTTGCACGTTTTGACGGTGCTTTGCCGCTTGCTTGCGGACCAAAGTATTTCAATGTGGTTTCGCTTTCCAAAAATGAATATCTCGATCGTCTCTTCCGGAAAGTTTGGGAGCGCGACGGACGGACTTGGACAGGAGGTGTCGTCGACGGACGTGTCCCGGAAGATGCCGTGAAGCTCGTCGAGCGCGAGTCGGATTCGCTTCCTGTGGTGACGATGCTCGTTAACAAGTGGTCAAATAACCTGATTGCACGGCATATCTTCCTTACGCTTGGCACGCTAAAGCATCAATCCAAGCTTCTTTCCAATGATTCTGTCGCAAATAAAGCTTTTGAACAGGCCTTTTCTCCTGCAGGAAAATCTCAGCTAGGGGCAACGCTCGAAGACGCTCGAGCGAGCCTTGCTGAATGGCTTTCCGAAAAAGGGGTGCCCAAAGGGACGATCGTAATCGACAATGGATCCGGTCTCTCGCGTACATCTCGCGTAACAGCTCGAGCGATGACTCAGGTCCTCGCGGCAGGGTGGTTGTCGCCGCGCATGACTGAATACGTGGCTTCACTACCCGTTTCCGGGATTGACGGGACGATGAAAAAACGCGTTGAAGCAGCGGGACGCACCCATTTGAAGACCGGGTATCTGCAGGATGTGCGTTCGATCGGCGGTTATGTTTATGCAAAGAACGGCCGTCGCTACGCGGTTTATGCAAGTGTGCACGGCAGCCACAACATGGCCGGGGGCATCAACTTTCTCGACAAGGTGGTCGAGTGGACCTACCTGCAGAGGTAAGGCTTAATAGAACTGCTGGAATGCAAATCGCCGCTCGGGATTGACTCGGGCGGCGATTTGATTGGTTGAAACCAAAAAGGCTAACGCTTGTTTTCAACGGCATCAAGCACGATGCCTGGGGTCAAAAGTTCGGGGAGAACTTCAACGGTGCCGTCTGGCCTGTAGAGCAAGTATAGGGGGACGCCGGAACGACCAAAACGCGCAAGAATGTCCGTGATCGCAGGATCGCGGTTTGTCCAGTCTCCGACGAGGAGAGTGAAGTTATTGTCACGGAAGGCGGTCTGCACATCGTCTCGATCAAGTGCGGCTACTTTGTTGGCCTGGCAGGTGACGCACCAAGCGGCCGTAAAGTCGACGAAGACCGGACGTCCTTCGGCGAGTGCAGCCTTAACGGCTGTTTCGGACCAAGGCTGCCAGGCGCCTCGGCCACGAGATGCTGCTCTGTCGAATTCGCCGGTTGCAATGGCTGCGATTGCAGTGGCGGCCAGAAAGGCGGTTACTCCCATCAAAATGCGGTTGCGTCCGCGTCCCCACTGTTCACGGCCCAAGAGCCATAGTGCAATGGCAGCGGAGCTGCAGCCCGCCAGCATCAGGAGCATGCCGTTGAGGTTGACTTGCTTGGATAAGACCCAACCGAGCCATATGACGGCAAGTGCCATCGGAATCGCCATGACTTTGCGGAAGATGTCCATCCAAGCGCCGGGTCTGGGAAGCATTCGAGACCAGCCTGGGAAAATGCAGAGCAGAAGCCACGGAAGTGCCATGCCGAGCCCGAGAGCCAAGAAGACTGCAATCGCCTCAACGGCAGGTTGTGTTACGGCGTAGCCCAAGGCGGCTCCCATGAAGGGGGCGGTGCACGGACTGGCGACGATCACGGCGAGAATGCCGGTAAAGAATGAGCTGGCGGTGCCGGTTCTTGGCGCACTGCGTGCAACGCGAGAATCGGCGAGATGGCTGGCCGCTGTGAATTCGAAGATGCCGAGCAGGTTGATTGTGATGGCGACGAAAAGCACGAGCAACAAAGATACGACCCAAGGGCTCTGAAGCTGGAAGCCCCAACCGAGCGCCATTCCCACACCTCTCAGAGTAAGAAGTGCGCCGGACAGCGCGCACATCGTGACGAGAACGCCGCCAGTGAAGGCGATGCCGTGTGGCAAAAGCTTTTCGCCTTTGCGGAAACCTTCAATAAGCTGCAGGATCTTGAGCGAGAGAATCGGGAAGACGCAGGGCATCAGGTTGAGAATTAGGCCGCCAAGGAATGCGAAGAAGATCGCCGTCATGGTTGTGACCGATGCGGAGGAATCGGTCACGGGAAGCGCACCCGAGAAGGCCGCGGGTTTGGGAACGGTTCCTTTTCCCAGAGGAAACGATGTTTCGATTGCCCAGCCTCCGGCGGAGGGGCCGCCATCGCCGACAAATACACCCGAGAGCGTATTTCGGGGATTTTGAAGGAAGTCGGGGTCAAGCGTCAGAAGGAGCGAGGTGCTTCCATCTTCTTCGGTTTGATGGCGCGGTTCCTCGGAGAGCTTCACAACGCGCTCGTCGAGCGGGTAAAAGGAGAGAGCCTTTTCGACGTGAACTTCAGAGGCCGGGATGGTTACTTTGAGACGGTCCTCTTCGTAGATGGCACGAATGCTGCTGAGATCAGTCACTTCAGGCACATCGACGATGGCGTTCGAGACGAGGTCGGCCGAGTCAGAGGGCCTGGGGGCGACTTCGTAAGGCAGGGTGATTGATGCCGTTCCTTCGCCTGGGATGCAGACATCCTTGCAGGCCAGATACGAGACATGGATGCTGATGCGGGCGGAACGCCCTTCGGGAAAGCGCGGAACTTCAGCTTCGAAAGGGAAGACGGCCGTGCCGCCGTAAGAGAAGCTGACAATGCCTTTGTCGTTATGTCGTTCGGGAAGTGGAAAGCGAGGATCGGAAAGGCGAATATCCTTCGGAGCCGTGAAACTGAACTGTGTTGTGAGGCCGGCGTCGCCGGGCATGCGCCAGTATGTGTGCCAGCCCGGCGCATGTTCAAGCACCACGGCGAGAAGATTATCCGCCTGAGGGGTGAGTCCCTTGTTTTGGGCGACGAGTCGCACGGTGACACTCGGCTCGGGCGCGGGCTGCGCCGAGCGATCGAGTGTCGAGAGAAAATCACGGGCCCCGGAGGCCCAAGAGGAGGCCGCGGCGGCGCATAGCGCGGTTGCGGCAAGCCAGGTCTTGACGGAACCCATGGTCTTCCTTTTTTGCTATGCCTTTGTCAGGCGGCAATTTCAGCAAACGTTTCGCGGGCGGCGGCGATGGTCGCATCGATGACTTCGTCGGTGTGCATGATCGAAACGAAGCCGGCTTCGAAGACGGACGGAGCAAAATAGACGCCTCGTTCAAGCATGCCGTGGAAGAAACGGTTGAACGTTTCAGTGTCGGACTTCATCACGTCGGCAAAACCGTGCGGGATGGACGGCAGGAAGTAAAGGCCGAACATGCCGCCAACGCTGTCGGCGCAGAAAGTGATGCCATTTTCCTGAGCGGCGGCCGTGAGCCCCTTGACGAGGCGGTCGGCAGCGTGCGAGAGCTTGTCCTGGAAGCCGGGAGCCTGAATGCCCTTGAGGGTGGCGAGACCGCAGGCGACGGCAACGGGATTGCCGGAGAGCGTGCCGGCCTGATAAACAGGACCAAGCGGTGCGATCTGCTGCATGATTTCACGACGGCCGCCGAAGGCTGCGACGGGCATGCCGCCGCCAATTACCTTGCCGAGCATCGTGAGGTCGGGTTCGATGCCGTAGAAGGCTTGAGCACCGCCCTGAGCTACACGGAATCCCGTCATCACTTCGTCGACGATGAGGACGGAACCGTATTTTGTGCAGAGCTCGCGCATTGTGCGAAGGAATTCGATATTGCCGCGAACCATGTTCATGTTGCCGGCCACAGCTTCAACGATTACGCAGGCGATGTCGTCGCCCCACTGGGCGAAGGCGTCTTCAAGCTGCTGCGGGTTGTTGTACTCGAGAACGAGCGTGTGTTCCGTCACGGAGGCCGGAACGCCGGCGGAGGACGGATTGCCGAAGGTAAGCATGCCCGAGCCGGCCTTGACGAGAAGCGAGTCGGAGTGGCCGTGGTAGCAACCTTCGAACTTGATGATCTTGTTGCGACCCGTATAGCCGCGGGCGAGTCGAATGGCAGACATGCCGGCTTCCGTGCCGGAGCTGACTAGACGAACCTGATCCATGGACGGCACGAGCTTGCGGACTTCTTCGGCAATGAGCGTTTCGCCCTGCGTGACGGCGCCGAAGGAAAGTCCCTTGGAAACGGCTTCGTCGACGGCGGCGATGACTTCATCGTTGTTGTGGCCGAGAATCATCGGTCCCCAGGAGAGAATGTAGTCAATGAACTGCTTGCCGGTCGCGTCCCACATGTAGGGCCCCTTGGCGTGATCAATGAAGCGCGGGGAGCCGCCGACGGAGCGGAAGGCACGCACGGGAGAATTCACCCCGCCCGGAATAGAGATCTGCGCACGCTGGAAGAGTTCGTCATTGAGGTCCATTTGTTCAACTCCTGAAGGCCTGAAACATGTCCTCGACGGCCTTTCTGAGGGCGGCCGATGAGGATGAAAACTGAAAAAAAAGGCGGCCTTCGAAGCAGGCCGCCCGAAAATTTTTAAATTGTACCGAAACAGTCTGAACACACCGTTAACGAATGTTCCGAAAACGTTGCAGGCTGAGACTGCGGAGGGTTAGAACGCCATGCCAAGCGAGAGAGTGAAGTCGGTCGACATGGGCTTGAGCACGTAGTTGTCTTCGCGGCCTTCAATCGTGCCTTTGTAGCGGGCGAATGAGGTGAACATTTCTGCGTTGAGGAAGATGTTCTTGGTGAGCGCGTAAGTTGTACCGAGCGAGGTGACGAGGTGGAGGCTGTCATCCTTGCCGGCGGGCCCCTTCATCTTGGAATAGCCAAGGCCGCCGCCGCCATAGAGTCGCAGGCTGTCAAGAGCGTCGATGTTGTATTGGAGCTGAACTGCCCAGGTCTGGAATTGGTAGGAGCAGCTCGTGTCCGTGCCGGCCGTCTTAATGTCATGCTCGGAGCGGCGGTAAGAAACATCAGTCGCCCAGTTGCGTCCCGAGTAATGACGCATGCCGACATGCCAGGAGTGGTCGTTCTTGACGGTGCTCGGCGAATATTCCTCGCCGTTGTCCATGTATTCCCAGCCCAGACCGCCGTAAATATAATTGCGGTCGCTGCTCCAGGCGCTCGTTGCGGGTAGCGGCAGATCGCGGCGCTTGGCGTCGTCGATTGTGATCGTGGAATAGAAGAAGAATACGTTCGTGACCGGAATGTACACGCCGTAGAAGGAGACGTCGTCTGTGCCAACCTTGGCCACAGGCAGAGGCATCGGGAAGGGGAGCCACATATAGTCGCCGCGAGCGGAGATGGAGGCAAGGTAGCCGGCGCCGACGTGAAGTCCCGTGCCGGCGATCGGCCAACGGGCAACCCACTGGTAGCCGGCAACCGGTTCAGGGCGGTAGTTGGAGTCAACAAAGGTCACGAGAAAGAGAGTGCGTTCGTTGCCGCGCTCGTCGATGACTTGACGACCAAGTCCCATGCCGAAGGGATAGCCGTTTTCTTCAGCTCGGTTGTCCCAGCACCAGCTGGGGTGGTTCGTGTAAGTTGGAACGATCCAGACGTTGCTGCCGTTCTTCATGATGGCCTGAGAGCCGCGGACGGTGTCCTGCCAGAAGGAACCAAAATCGCCGGGGCGTTCGGCGGAGGGAGACACATAGCCGGCCGGCGTCGTGTCAAGCATGGCTTCGAGAAAGCCGGCGTGGGCTTGGCCGGCGGCGAAGACCGCGACTGCCGATGCAAGCGTTTTCATTTTGATGTTCATGGCTTTGTATGTGCCGTCGGCAGAGAGCCGGGCAACTTTAATTGTGTGCTTTGGTTGGGGGATTTGCGAGGACCGCGAAACCCGTCATTGTCTCACACGGAATGAAGAGCGGCGTCAAAAGCCGGTGGAAAACTTGCGGAATGGGTTGAAAAATCATGCCAAAGCGGGTAGAGTGCCTCCCCTGACTGCGAAACTTTTCCAGACGATCGTCGGCGGAGCAATCCGCGGGAGGAAAGTCCGGACTCCGCAGGGCACCGTAGCAGCTAACGGCTGTCCGCCGCGAGGCGAGGATTAGAGCAACAGAGACGAGCCGGCGTTAGGGTCGGTTGAAACGGGCAATCTCTACGGGGAGCAACATCAAATAGGCAGCCGATGGTTCGGCCCGGACCGGCTGCGGGTAGATGGCTTGAGGCGCCGCGCGAGCGTCGTCCTAGACGAATGATCGTCACTGCGTTTTCGGACGCGGAACATAATCCGGCTTATCGGGGGAGTTTCCGGTCATCAAATAGCAAAAGAGGGGTTCGGCACAAGCCGAACCCCTCTTTTTTTACTTGTGCGTAGACCGATAGGATCAGCAGATGGCAGCTTCGGCCTCGGCGCGGCGCACCTTGATG
>JAXZEJ010000076.1:0-2384 GCA_037424205.1 bacterium
TCTCTCTTCGACAATGCCGGCTTCATTTGGGGCGTCGGCGTGCTTGCCGGCCTGGTTGCGCTTTCGATTGCCGGCGACCTTTGGGAGTCGATGCTGAAGCGCCTTGTCGGCATTAAGGATTCTTCGAACCTGCTTCCGGGCCATGGCGGCTTCTTCGACCGTATGGACGCTTCTCTGCCTGTTCTGCCCGCCTCGGCATTCATCATGCTGTGGATTCAGCTGATCATGCACTGAGCGTGAGCTGAGGCCAAATCAACACCGGGCGCGGCACCGACCATTTCGGCCCGCGCCCTTTTACTTTCCTGACTGAAGACATGACCGACGCCTACAACGTGCCCGACCTTGCGCCGGGCGCCTTTTACCGAGCCGAAGAAACCGTGCGCCGCTCGCGATTCATCGTGACGATGGCGCGCGTTTCAAGTCCGGAGGAGGCAAAGGCCTTTATCGAGAGGATTCGCGAGGAGCATGCGGGTGCAACCCACAACTGCTGGGCCTACAACGCCGGCGCTCCAGGCGATACCGCACAGGTTGGGGCGAGCGACGACGGCGAGCCCAAGGGAACGGCCGGGCGTCCGATGCTTACCGCGCTTTTGCACAGTGATGTTGGCGAGGTCGCGGCCGTTGTGACCCGCTACTTCGGCTGCATTTTGCTGGGTACCGGCGGCCTCGTGCGCGCGTATCAGGGCTCTGTAAAGCTTGGACTCGAGGGACTTCCCGTGACGCTTCGCGAGGACATGCGCCGCTACGTGATCTCAATTGAACCGCATCAGGTATCCGATTTTCAGCACTTTCTGGCGGAGGCGAGAGGACGCGTCCAGTCTTCTGACTTCCGTTTCGATGCGACCTTCGAAGTGCTCGTGCCGTCGAACGAAGTCGAGCGCTTCACCGAGCGTTTGTCAGAAGCCACTGCAGGCGAAGCACTGATCGATCCGATCGACGAGGAGTGAATCTTTTAGTTTTGTGATCTCATGTCTCAAAATGCAAGCGTTCTCAAGAAGTGCTTTCGGTAAAGGACGCACGACCTAAAATGAGAAAATGGGCGTATGCCCCGGATGTTTTCAAGGTCTTTGGGCCTTTGGTTTTTGAGTGGACACAATTTCGTGCGTTTTGCGATTTTTCATGCCGTCTGTGCGCTTTGGGTGTTGTGGCGCTTCTGGATTCCGATGAAGGCGCCGCGCGCCGTCAAGGTTGCCGGCTTCGTTGCGACGCTTCTCATCGCGGCATTTCCGGCCGTCACCGCTACCTTCTTCGGCGGATTGGTGAGCCCTGAGCTTCCCGCCTGGGTGCTTGCAACGGGGAACGGGTGCGTATTCGCACTTACGGTGCTTGCCTTTCTCACGCTTTTGCGTGAAGTCGTCATCTTCATCTCCGTGATGGCAGGACGTTCCGGCGAATCCGTGCATCAATTTGTTCAGAAAGATCGTCGTGTCGCAATCGCCATGACGGCTGCGGCTGTCGGCGTATCCGCCTTTGCCTTGCGCGAGGGCATCAGGGTGCCGAGCGTTAAGGAGATGCAGCTTCCGTTGGACAATCTTCCCTCGAGTCTGGAGGGCATGAGAATCGTTCAGCTTTCAGACCTCCACGCTTCTGCGCTTTTGCGCGCGCCGCACATGAAGGATCTGGTAGCCAAGGTCAACAGCCTTACGCCGGATCTGATCGTGATCACGGGCGACCTCGTTGACGGAGAGGTGAACGTTCGAGCAGAAGACGTCGCGCCGCTCGCGGGCCTGCGCGCACGTCACGGCGTCATAGCAGTCGAAGGCAATCACGAGCACTACATTGACTACGACGGCTGGATGAAAAAGATTCCGACGCTCGGAATCAGGCTGTTGAGAAACGAATGGGTCTCCGTCGAACACAACGGAGCTTCGCTCGTTGTGGGCGGGGTTACGGATCCATGGGCCAAACGCTTCGGACGAGAGCTTCCGGATCCCGTAAAGGCTTTTTCGGGGGCGCCTGAGGATAGTCCGAGAATTCTTCTCTCACACCAGCCCAAGCATGCAAGAAAGTATGATGCTGCCGTTCGCTTTGATGTGCAGCTCTCTGGCCATACGCATGGCGGTCAGCTTTTCGGTCTTGATGAGTTTGTTGCAATTCTCAATGCAACATTCGTGCGAGGCTGGTATGCGCTTAAGCACGCAAAGCTCTACGTTCACTCCGGATCGGGTGTTTGGAACGGCTTTCCTGTGCGACTTGGCGTGCCGTCGGAGATAGCAGTCTTTACGCTTGTGAAAAAGTCCTGAGACAGCAGCGCATTGCTTGGTGTCGATATCAAGGTGACGAAAGCAATGTTTCGTTGATGTAATGGATTAGCTAGGTACCCCTTCGGTTCGATCCACAGGTCTCCACGATGTTTCACTTTTTTGTTCTATTCGGCTTGGCAA
>JAXZEJ010000077.1:0-6472 GCA_037424205.1 bacterium
CGATTTCAGCGGCTCTCGACTACGTTCTACAGCTCGAAAATCCGAGATTTTGGGTACGCTGACAAACACGATCAGCAATAGGAGATTGGGAAGAATCCGCTTGATTCGCTTTTCGTAAAAGCTCTTATAGCTAAAAGTGCCGTCGATCAATCCGCGAAAAATGATCCCTGAGATCAAATAGCCGGAAATGACGAAGAACACATCAACGCCAAAAAAGCCGCCAGGCAACAAATTCGGAAATGCATGAAAAAGCAGGACCGGCAGAACGGCTACAGCCCTCAGACCTGTAATGTCATTTCGCCACAGATGCTCGATTTTCACAGGAGATGATGAGCGCATCGAAATAATTGATCGTGTACTTATAAAAAAAATCGCTCCCGGACATCGAGCCAAGAGCGTGGAGACAGTGGTTGGAATTATACATCACACCTTCCGTCCTTCAGCATGCCCCATGCGCGCCCCCCTCCGGAAGCCTCTCAACGACTGCAAACCGCAGATCCCGGCATTCAATCAAGTCATGGGTCCGCAGTCTGCAAGAAGGACTTTCAGGCCAGCTCGTCCTCAACCGTCTCGCGCATCACGTAGAGACGGTCGTTTTCTCGGATCTTTTCAGGCACGCGGAAGGTGATGTCGTCACCCTTGATGGCCTCGGCTACTTCGGCATCATTGACGCGAAGGCCTTCAAGCGTGACGAAGACGGCACCCGTCGTCGGCCCGCAGACAAGGAGCTCGTCCCCCGGACGAATCATCTCGCCGTGAACCGTAAAGCGGCCGATGCCGGCCTTCGGATAGTAGCCCGTGCACTTGCCGCAGTAGAGCTTCTTCTTGGTTGCGCGCGATCCATAGCGATCGGTGCGCTCGAGCATGGTCGCTCCCTGATACCAGCCGTCCCAGAAGCCGCGGTTAAACACCGTTGCCAGCCTGTCGTCCCAGGATTTGGACACTTCCTCGCTCCAGCGGCCTTCAGCAATCGCGTCAAGCGCCTCGCTGTAGCACTCGACCGTCGTGCGCACATACTCGGGACCTCGCGCCCGGCCCTCAATCTTGAAGACGGTCACGCCGGCCTTCACCATCAGGTCCAGGAAGCCGATGGCCTTGAGGTCCTTGGGCGACATGAAGTAGCCGTTGTCGAGTCCAATTTCGGTGCCGCGCTCGCGGTCGACGGCGATGTAGTCGCGGCGGCAGCTCTGCAGGCATTCGCCGCGGTTGGCGCTTTTGCCCCTCGTGTGCAGGCTCAGCCAGCACTTGCCGCTCACGGCCATGCAAAGCGCGCCGTGGCAGAACATTTCGATGCGAACGGGATTGCCGGACGGCCCCTTGATGCCTTCGCGGTCGATCGCGGCGCTGATGTCGGCCACCTGGCGAAGCGTCAGCTCGCGAGCGAGCACGACCACGTCGGCGAACTGCGCGTAAAAGCGAAGCGCCTCGACGTTGGCAATGTTGAGATGAGTCGAAAGATGAACCTCAACGCCCTTCTCGCGGCAACACTGCATGACGGCCACGTCGGAGGCGATCACGGCCGAAATGCCCGCAGCCTTCGCGGCCGAGACGATTTCGCGCATGGCGGCGAGGTCGCCGTCGTAGATGACGGTGTTGACGGTGAGATAGCTCTTGACGCCGTGCTCGCGGCAGAAGGCGGCAATCTCATGCAGATCGTCGATCGTGAAGGAGGAGGCCGAATGCGCACGCATGTTGAGCGCGCCGATCCCGAAATAGACGCTGTCGGCACCCGCCTGAACGGCTGCCGCCAAACTTTCGCGCGACCCCACGGGGGCCATGATTTCAAAATCGGTTCTCTGCATGTCGTCTGCCTCGTCCTTCAGCTATGGATCGAATAGAAAATGACGATTGTAATGGACAAAAACACTGCTTTTGCTCCGAAAACACGGGTTTGCGGCAAAAACTGTTACCAAGACTTAGGAAATCCTAAGTTTCGCCAATGCAAATCCTAATTTTCATCGGATAGACTAGTTTTAACGATAGGGAGCACGACGGCGCGATGACGCCGACCTCCTATGCTCCCCCTTCTGCAACGCACGCTACAAGGACACACCATGATGAAGAAAACCACGCTTGCCGCCCTCCTTTCCGCCGCCGCGATGAGCGTTGCCGGCGCCGCCTGGGCCGTTGATGCACAGCCCGCACCGGCTCCCGCCGCCGAAGCCGCCGCCCAGCCCGCCCCCCTTGTCGGCATGTCCGACGCCGTCGCCGCTGCCGAAAAGGAATATCAGGCCAAGACCTACCGAGCCAGCCTCCGCCGGAGCCCCGCCTACGGCCTCGTCTGGAACGTGCGCATGGTGAAGGAGGACGGCACCCATGTTCGCGCGCTTGTTGACGCCAAGACCGGCAAGATCGCCGCCGCCGACATCAAGGGCATTCAGGAACGCCATCCCGTCCAGGGCATGGGTCACGGACACCGCATGGGCCCGGGACCCGGCCCGCAGTGCCCCATGACGGGCTCTGTTCCGGGCGCCAACCCCGACTGCCCGATGGCCGACGGCTTCCGCCATCCGGGCTTTCACGGCTACCATCACTGGTAATTAACGCCCAAGCGGCCCGAAACGCCGCTGATATACTCAATGCGGGAGAGGCTTTCTTTGTAGAGCACTCCCGCTTTTCGCATTCGAAACGCATCCGGGACGCATCATGCACATACTTCTTGTCGAAGACGATCCGTTCATTGCCAAGGCCGTCTGCGCAGCGCTAGAGAACGAAGCGCACGCCGTCACGTGGACGCCGACGGGACGCGAGGGCCTTGCCTCCGTCGCCGCATGTCCGCCCGACGCCGTGCTTCTCGACCTGGGACTCCCCGGCATGGACGGGATTGACGTTTTGAAGAGCATCCGGGCGATGCCGAAGCCCCTCTGCGACACGCCCGTCATCATCGTGACGGCAAGAGAGGCGCTGGAAAGCCGGCTCGAAGGACTTGACGCCGGCGCTGACGACTACATCCTCAAGCCCTTCCACATGTCGGAGCTCATTGCGAGGCTCCGCGCGGTGGTGCGCCGCCGCTCGCCGCTCTCGCCCGACGTGCTGCGTTCCGGCGCCATTGCGCTCAACACCGTCACGCACGCCTGCAGCGTCGGCAGCGACAGCGTGACGCTCAGCAAGCGCGAATACGCGCTTCTGGCCGCGCTCATGACCCGCCCGGGCGCCATCCTTTCCAGGCGCGCCCTTGAAGAGAAGATCTATGCAACGGGCGACGAACCCGAAAGCAATGCCGTCGAGTACCTGATCCATTCGCTTCGCAAAAAGATCGGCGCCTCGGCCATTGAAAACATCCGCGGCCTCGGTTGGCGCGTGCCCGCCGACAAAAACGCCGCCCAATAACCCACGCCTCCGCCCGATGATGAGCCGCCTGAGCATTCTCCGCACTCTCTGCGCCCAGTGGCGCACCTCGATACTCATCCGCACGGTGGCGACGGCCGCCGCCGCGACGGTTGCGCTCACGCTGGTGACGGCCGCCGTCGTCTATCAGAGCGCCGAGAAGGACGCGCTCGTCGAGCAGGACGCACGGCTTTACGACATCGCCGTTGCCATGGCTCGAGGCGAGCTCGGCGCCGTGCTGCCCCGCGCGCTCACGATGCCGCAGGCCCAGTTTGAAGCAAGGCTCGAGTCCGGCGAGCCTCTGCCCCGGCCGCGCCGCATGCACCGCCACATGATGCCTCACCTCCAGGCGAACGCGCCGGGCGAGGCAGACATGCCCAACGATCCCAATGCGCCCCGCATCATTCCCGCCGGCACGCCCGTCTTCGTGAGAATGCTCAACGATCAGGGCCGCGCCGCTCGCGCCGTCTTCGACGAACCGATTGAAAGCGGCCTGACGACTCGAGCCATCAAGGGCAAGCACTACCGCATGGCCGTGCTCAATCTGCCCAACGGCCGCTATACGGCAGTTGCCGACCCGGTCTCGACCCGAGAGGTCTATGCACGAAGCACCGCAAGAACGGCCGTGCTCCCGATTCTGATTCTTCTGCCGATTCTTGTCATCGTGATCGGCCTCACGCTCTGGCGCATGCTCGCGCCGATCCGCAGGACCGCACGGGCTGCAGCCGAACGCCCTGCGACCGATCTTGCGCCCCTTCCCTCCGACGACGTCCCCGCAGAAGTCAAGCCCTTTGTCGAAGCCGTCAACAGCCTCCTTGCCCGCGTAAGCGAAGCACGCACGCGCGAGATTCGATTCACGGCCGATGCGGCTCACGAACTCCGCTCGCCGCTCACGTCGCTGACGATCGATGCCGAACACCTCGGCCGGCTTGATCTGCCGCCCGAGGCCCGTCCCGTGGTCGAGCGGCTCGAATCCGGTCTTGAGCGCGCCGTGAAGCAGGTTTCCCAGCTTCTCCAGTTCGCCCGCGCCCAGGCAGGCGAAGCCCCCGAAATTCTCAAGCGCGACACCCGTCCGTGGTATCTCTCCGAGCTTCTCGGCGAAATCCTCGAGCCGCTGATGAATGACGCGGCCGACAAAAACCTGCAGTTCGACGTGGAAGGACTTGACGACGGCAATGAAACTCCCCTTGAGGGCGTCAGCCGTGCGGCCATTCTGGCCATTCTCAGGAATCTTCTTGAAAACGCCTTCCACTACACGCCCGCCGGCGGTTCGGTGACGCTGAAAATCGAGCGTACAAAAGACAAGCTCTCCATGAGCGTGGCCGACACGGGCCCGGGCATTGAACCCGAAGAGCGCGCCCGCGTCTTCGATCCCTTCTACCGCGTCACCGGCACGGGCCTTCCCGGCACGGGGCTCGGCCTTGCGATCGTGAAGACCTATGCCGACATGACGGGCGCCGAAGTAACGCTCGCCGACACGGTTCCGGGCGGAACACCGCCCGGGCTGACCGCGACGGTCAATTGTCCTCTGCCGCCCGCTGATTGATCGCGCGCCTGACGCGCAGCGTCGTACGGATCGTATCCGTCGTAAAAATGACGACAGCCGTCCAGATGATCACGAAGCCCACCAGCATGTCGAACGAGAACGGCTCTCCGAACACAAATCGGCCGAGCATGAACACAATGGTCGGACTGACGTACTGAATGATGCCCACCATCGAATAGGGAATGCGGCGCACCCCGGATGCAAAGAAGAGCAGCGGAATCGTCGTGATCGGACCGGCCAGCAGCAGGAGCGTCCTGATATCCCAATCCGCCGCGGCAAACAGCAGCTCCCCCTTGTCGAGCAGCCAGAACATGTAGCCGAGCGCAAAAGGCGCAAGGATGAAGTTCTCAAGCGCCATGCCCTCAAGGCTTCCGAGCGGCGCAATCTTTCGAATGAAGCCGTAGAGCGCAAAGCTTGCCGCCAGCGCCAGACCGAGAAACGGCGCCGTGCCCGTCGAAATCGTAATGTAAAGAACACCTGCGGCGGCCAGCGCAACAGCTGCGAGCTGCGCCTTCGAGAGGCGCTCGCGCAGGAAGACGGCGCCCAGTGCCACCGACATCAGGGGATTGATGAAGTATCCGAGAGAGGCTTCGATCGCCTGCCCGCTCACGATGGCATAGACGTAGGTGCCCCAGTTCAAGCCGATGAGAAGCGCGGAGCCCGTAAAGACCGCGAGAATCTTCGGCTCCTTGAAGAGGCGCCCGATCCATTCGCCTCGACGAAGCACAAGAAGGATCCCGGCCGTCACGACGAACGACCAGACGATTCGGTGCGCCAGAATTTCCAGAGCGCCGACTTCCTGAAGCGCATGGAAGTAAAGAGGAAAAAGGCCCCAGAGAAGATAGGCCGCCAGTGTGAATAGAACGCCGATTCGATCCATGACTCTTTGTTTTTTTTGTTGGTTTATCAGGTGTGCGCACCGCCTTGAAAAAGGCCGGGCCGACCAAAGCCCGATGCAGGCGGCACGCCATTGGCAAAGTCTACCGATTCGCCTGGCTTTCGGCCTCGGGCGGAATCCTTAGGCCGCCTTTCCTACGACCATGAAAAAGGCGTCCGTTCCCGGAAAGAACGAACGCCCTGAAGGTTCGGACGAAGGACGGCTCCCGCAGGCGGGCATCCGTCAATCGCTCACAGCATCATTCACCAGCCGCGGACATGGTCGAGCGCGGCCTTGACGCGGCCCTCGCCGTCAACGAGAAGAAGCTTTGCGTAGGGCGCGGCCGTCGGGCAGGCATGATTGGGCATGATGCGAAGGCGCGTGCCGACGGGGAAGTCCTCGGGCTTGAGCCGGTCGCCCGCAGCGGCCTCGATGATGCCGTGCTCCTGATTGGCGCCGGTCATGCGGATGTCGCAGCCGCGCAGAGGCCTGCCGTCAACGCCGCAGACGAGACCGTAGCCAAAGTCGCAGTGCTGGCGGGCGGTGCCGCGGTCGCGGGACATGGCCATCCAGCCGGCGTCGACGATCACCTGGCCCTTTTCGGGCTGATGACCGATGACGGTGCAGAGCACCGTGCCGGCAATGCGGTCCATCGGAACAACGCCGAGATTCATCATGAAGAGGTCGCCAAGCGAATAGACGCCGGCGCGGATTTCGGTTAC
>JAXZEJ010000078.1:0-1553 GCA_037424205.1 bacterium
GCGTCGCCGTTGTCGAAGACGGAGAGGTAGAAGATGTCCTTGTTGGACTTGGCGTCAACGCGCCAGCCGGTGTGCTGCGTCCAGGTCCAGTCGAAGTCGCCCTCGCACTTGGAGCCTTCGCACTTGATGGGCTTGCCGTCCTTGTCGACCGGCGTGAGAAGCTTGTCCTGGAATTCCTTCTTCCAGCCTTCGTGCGAGCCGACGATCCACTTCACCTTCTTGTCGCGGCCGATCTTGATGAGCGCGGACTGATGGCGGGAGGAGATGATGATCGAGTCGTCGCTCGGGTCGTAGTCGACGGAGTTGACGTGGGCCCAGTTGCGGCCCGGGCCGACGCCGGCGATGTCGCCGAACTTGTCGTTCGTGTCCATCTTGGCGAGGTCTTCGGCGGAGAGCGTCGTGCCGGACTGCGAAGCATCGATGTTAAGGCAGACGGCGCCCTGGTCCATGGCCTTGATGACGTTGTCGCGATACGGGTCAAGGATTTCGAAGAGGCGGAAGTCGTCGACCACGTTGCCGTTCTGGTCCACTTCGGCGATCACGTCGCGGACCGTATGAACGCGCTTGCCATCGGGACGGCGGTAGTCGGACGAGGAGACGCGCAGGAAGTAGTGGCCGTTCTGGGCCGGATCCATGGCGTGGGAGAAGTCGGCGTAGCCCGCGGGCAGGCGGCGGTTGAAGACTTCGCGGCCGAGAAGGTCGTACTTGGCGTAGCGCTGGCCGTAGCCGAAGCTCAGGAAGCCGTCGTCGGTCTGATGGAAGCCCATCATGATGCCGGACTTGTAGATGTTTTCAGGATCATAGATCGGCTGGACGAACATGTACCAGCGGACGTCGCCGGCCGTGTCGATGACGGCGTTCTGCGGGTAGTAGACCCATTCGAGCGCGCCGCCCATCGGGTTGTTCCAGGTCGTGCGGGCAACGTTGCCGCCCGACGGCAGGAAGTTGTTGATGAAGTAGAGGCGGTCTTTGAATTCGGGATCGACCTTCTTCACTTCGGTTTCGAACATGGCGTGGTGCTGGGCGGCCGTGCCGTTCGTTTCCGTGTGGATGCCGGGCGCGTAGATGCGGTAGACCTCGTTTTCGACGCGGACTTCCTTCTTGCCTTCCACGCGGGTGTAGGACACTTCAACCGTGTTGTTGTAGTCGGGATAGAGGCCGAAGACCGGGATGCCGGCGTGGGTGCGGAGAAGAACGTCGCTCACGTGGTACTTGATCTCGGCGCCGCCGTGCTTCGGTACAATGCGCACGGTGGCGTCCTTGAGGACGTAGCCGCCGTTGCGGATCACGGCCGTGAGCGGGGCGATCTTGTACGGGTTCGTGATGACTTCGCCGATCTGGCCCTGTACGGCATAGTGGACGGCGGGGCCGGAGCCGCCGCCGGAGGCGGTGGCGATGCCCGGAAGAATGCAGGCGGCGGCGACGGCTGCGGCGGCAAGCTTCAGCGTGAAGTGATGCATGGTCGAAACTCCTTTGGTCTCTTGGTCGAAGAGACGGATGTCAGTTGATGGTGGCGGGAGAACGCGGCGCAAATCGTCGGTGTTTTCATGGAT
>JAXZEJ010000079.1:0-2814 GCA_037424205.1 bacterium
GAACTCATCACGAGGCTCACGCGTCTCAACGTCGAGGACCTTGAGGCGCGCATCCGCGCGCTCGGCTTCGAGCGCCGCCGCCTCAACACGGCGCTTGCCGACCGTCGCCGCCGCATCTTCGAGCAGCGAAAGATCGAACATGCCGCCGTCGAATTCAACGGCCGAAGCTACACGCTCACGGAAATTGCGAAGTTCCTTCGCGAATCCGAGCGCCTGCAGGCCCTGATTCCGGGCGACGTGACCGAAGGGCCGATGCCGCTCTCGTTCCGCGAGCTTCTCGAGCTCTATTCGACGAACGGCCGCTGGGACGCCGAGACAGCCGAGGATCTTTCCGGCCTTCTTCCCGAATTCGACCTTCTGCCCGACGCCGACACGATGCGCGGCATGAACCGCCGCCTGAAGGACGTTCTTGCAACGGATTCGGGCGACGTCGAAATCGACGAGCGCCGAAGCGCCTCGGGCGAGCGCATTCACGCCTTCATGAAGCACGGCGCAGAGATCCTTGTCGCCCCCGAATCCGGCCTCGGCGCGCTCAACCCCGCCATGGATCTTTCACTTCTCACGAAGACCGAAGATCCGATGGAGCGTCTTGCTCTTTCGCTGGGCCTCGCCGACGAAGGCTGCCGCGAAGCCTTTGAAAAACTTCAGGCCGACCTCTCGGCCGCCGCCGAGCTTGCGCTTGCGGTCGACCGCGAATCTCTTCTCAACGCGCGCGACGTCGTCATTCCCGACGACATCGACGCCGAAGCCGCCGTCAGCGCCGCCGAATGGTTTGCCGCAAACGACCCGGACGGAAGCACGGGCTTCCTCGGCCGCCTCTTCAACAAGGAGGCCCGCGAGGCCGCCGATGCGTTGGCCGGCGTCGCCGTCGACGGCACCCGCCCCGCCTCGAAGGAGGCCTTCGAGCTCGTGGCGCTTCACGCCCGTCTCAAGGTCGCCGTGAAGCATGCGGCGAAGACCTGGGACAGCCTCGCCGAACGCGCGCTGGCGCCCGCCTTTGCAACCTTCGGTGAAAATGCCGCGCGCACGCTTTCCGCCAAATACGGCTCGACGCTTCCCGAAATCTGCGTCTGGTGGCGCAGAACCTTCCTTCCCTATATTGAAGGGCTCGCCGCCGCGGGCATTGAAGCCGACGGCCTGAAGGCGATCCTCGAGGAAGCCGAGCCGCTCGCCGCCGCCCGCCGCTTTGCCGCCGAGGTTCTCGAACCCGTTCACAGGGCCCGCCACCGCGAGGCGGAGCTCCATGCGCTTCGCGAATGGCAGGCGACCCAGAGCCAGAAGCTCTACGAAGCCGCTCCCGCCTGCGCGACCGCCCGCAGGCTTGCCGCCGCAACGCTCGTCGACCCCGATGCGTGGGAGCTTGAAGCCGCGCGCCTCAAGCAGCTTCTTGAAGACCAGCCGCTCTACAACCGCCGCACGGCGCTTTTGGAAAAGCTTCGTGCCGCGGCGCCCGAATGGGCGGCCGCGCTTGAAGCGGGCGAACCCGGCTTCACAAGCACGAATCCCTCGCCCGAAATCACGAACGCCTGGCTCTACCGCCAGCTCGAGCGCATCTACATTCGTTCGACCGAAGAAAATCTCGAGGCCCTGCAGTCGGACGCCGACCGTCTATGCGCGGACCTTCGCGAGGCGACGGCCCAGCTTGCCGTCGCCAAGGCTTGGCTTGCCGTCAAGTCGAGGCTCTCGAACGGTCCGGCGCTCTCGAACCTGTTTTCGCTCGCCGCGTACATGAAGCGCGCCGTGGGCCACGGCAGGAAGAGCTCCGCCTGGAGGCGCGAGGTCAACAGGCTTCTCCCCGCCTGCCAGCAGGCCGTGCCCGTCTGGATCATGATGATTCAGGACGCGCTCCTCAACTTCAGCACCGCCTCGAAGTTCGACGTCATCGTGGTCGACGAGGCAAGCCAGGCCGACATGACGGCGCTGCCGCTTCTCTACATGGGCAAGAAGGTGATCGTCGTGGGCGACGACCGCCAGGTGACGCCGCTTGCCGTCGGCACGAGCGAAGCCGCCGTCGACGCGCTCTGCGCGCGCCACCTCGAAGGCCGCGTCAAGGAGCCCAAGCTCTACGACTCGCGCCTTTCGCTCTACGGCCTCGTGCAGAGCATGGCCTTCCCGGCGCACATGCTCGTCGAGCACTTCCGCTCGGTCCCCGAAATCATCGGCTGGTGCAGCCGCCTCTCCTACAACGGCACGATCAGGCCCCTTCGCGATACGTCGTCCTCGAACCTCAAGCCCGCCGTGGTGCCCTGGCGCACGCGCGGAACGTCGAGCGACAACGGCGTCAACGAAGAGGAGGCCCAGACCGTCATCCGCCTTCTCAAGGCGATGATTCACGACCCCGCATATGAGGGCAAGACCTTCGGCATCATTCCGATGCGAAGCGTGCACGGCGCGCAGGTCAACCGCATCCGCCGCCTTCTCGTCGAGAACTTCGACCCGCGCGAACTTGAAAAGCGCCGCATTCACTGCGGCATCTCCGCAGAATTCCAGGGCGACGAGCGCGACGTGATCATTCTCTCGCTCGTCGACTCCGCCGCGCCCGGCCTTCCGCTTCGCAAGGAAACCGAGGGTGCGGACGGCATGATGAAGAAGCGCTGGAACGTGGCCGTCTCCCGCGCCCGCGACCAGCTCTGGATCGTGCATTCGTTCGATCCGGCCGCGCAGCTCAAGCCCGACGACCTTCGCCGCTCGCTCTTCGACTGGGCCGACGGCGTCATGAAGGGCGCGCTCTCGGCGCAGCCCTACGACCTCCCGGACCCCGAATTCACGGGCCAGGTGCTTCGCGCCCTCCGAAAGCGCGGCTACCGCGTGGAG
>JAXZEJ010000080.1:0-3947 GCA_037424205.1 bacterium
CCTGCACAGCCAGCTTGATGCCGTGACGCGCAGCGGGCACAACATCGGCGGCTGCGAGCCCTGCTGGATCAATGCGGACGATGCGGCGCGCCTCGGCATTTGCACGGGCGATGCCGTGAGGCTTTCGACGCCCAGGGGCGCGGTTCGCGCGGCTGCGGTCGTGACGCGGAAGGTTCGTCCCGGCGTTGTCGCGCTTCACCACGGCGCCTGGGCTGAAACGGCGGAGACGGGGGTTCGGGAGGACGGTTCTTCGCGGCTTGAGTGCCGGCACGGAGCTGCCAACGTGCTTGTGCCCGATCTGCCGACTTCGGGATGGAGTTATGGGAACAATGCCGCGGCCTCGGATGTGACGATCGAACGGCTTTGAGGCCGGAAAACGGAAGAAAGAAGAGGGCGGCCGGCGATGCCGCCCTCCTTGTCATTTCCGATCGTCTCCTTTAGGCGTCGTTTTTGCAAAACTGCATGGTTTTGCAGAAGCTTGTTTTTGCAAAGCGGGCCGTTTTTGCAAAAGAAAACACTAAGATGAATTCCCTAGGTAAAGATTCATTTTCATTAGAAATCAAGTAGTTGTGGAAATTTCGTGGCTTTTCGCCTGTTTTGCAATTGACGTCTCTTTTGCGGAGGCATAAAGTTGTGTGACCGCCCGAAGTCAGATCTTCAAAACGGTCCTGCCGGGCAATGCAATCATCACAACCAATACGAAAAAAGCCGCCATGATCTACACGGATCCCAAACGCATCATTCTTTTTGACACCACGCTTCGCGACGGCGAGCAGGCCTTGAGACAGAGCCTCTCCGCACGCGAAAAGATGCAGATCGCGGCCGCGCTCGAGCAGCTCGGCGTCGACGTGATCGAAACGGGCTTCCCGGTGTCCTCCCGCGGCGACTTCGAGAGCGTGCAGGGCATCGCCCGCATGCTTAAGCGCGCCGTTCCCTGCGGCCTGTCGCGCGCCGTGGCCGGCGACATCGACGTATGCGCCGAGGCTCTCAAGGTCGCCGAACGCTTCCGAATTCACACCTTCATCGCCACGTCCGACATTCATGTCAAGGACAAGCTGCGCAAGGACTTCGATCAGATTCTCACGATGGGCATCGAGGCCGTGAAGCGCGCCCGCAATTATACGGACGACGTCGAATTCTCCTGCGAGGATGCGGGCCGCACGCCGATCGATCATCTCTGCCGCATGGTCGAAGCTGCGATCGACGCGGGCGCCACGACGGTCAACATTCCCGACACCGTGGGCTACACGCTCCCCGAGGAATTCGGCGGGATCATCACGACGCTCTTCAACCGCGTGCCCAACATCGACAAGGCCGTTATTTCGGTTCACTGCCACAACGACCTCGGCATGGCGACCGCCAACTCGCTCACCGCCGTTCAGCATGGTGCACGACAGATCGAGTGCTGCATGAACGGCCTCGGCGAGCGCGCCGGCAACTGCTCGCTTGAAGAGGTCGCCATGGCGATCAAGCTTCGCGAACAGGTCATGGGCGGCGTTTATACCGGCATCAATCCGAAGCTCATCGCCCGCACGTCCGGCCTCGTTTCCAAGATCTGCAACGAGCCCGTGCCGTCCCACAAGGCGATCGTGGGTTCCAACGCCTTCGCGCACTCGTCCGGCATTCATCAGGACGGCGTTCTGAAGAACCGCGAGACCTACGAAATCCTCACGCCCGAAAGCGTCGGCTTCACTGGCAACACGATGCGCATGACGGCGCGTTCCGGCCGCCACATGATCCGCGCCTCCCTCGCCAACATGGGCTACACGGACGACGAATACGATCTGAACGAAATCTACGCCCGCTTCCTGAAGCTCGCCGACAAGAAGGGCCAGGTCTACGACTACGACCTTGAGGCGCTTCTCTTCTGCTCCGCGCTCGAAGAGGAAGAGAGCACGTTCGAGCTTGACATGCTCAGCGTCATGACGGGCGGCACGAACTCCATTCCGACCGCTTCCGTGCGCCTTCGCGTCGGTAAGCGCACCCGCACCGACTCCTCGATCGGCAACGGTCCGGTCGACGCGGTCTTCAACTGCATCACGCGCCTCACCGGCATTCGCTGCGAGCTTGAAAGCTTCACGATCACCGCCAACGGCGCGGGCATGGACGCTCTCGGCCAGGTCGACGTCAACGTCAAGCACGAGGGCCGCATCTTCCACGGCATCGGCATGTCGGTCGACATTCTCGAAGCCGCCGCGCTGGCTCTGATCCATGCCTGCAACAACATCGACCGCGCCGACCGCATCCGCGAAACGCGCCATCACGACAAGGCCCTGAATCAGCACGCGTCCGAATAAGCGGCTGATTCGCCAATGAATTTTCCCTCAATTCCGAACTCATTCAACTGAAGAAGAAACAATCATGCAGACCCGCACTCATCACATCGCCGTGCTCGCCGGCGACGGCATCGGCCCCGAAGTCATGGCCGAAGCTCTGAAGGTCATGGACGCCGCCGCGAAGCGATTCGGCTTTACGGTCACCCGCGAGGAGCGCCTCGTGGGCGGCGCCGCCATCGACGCCTGCGGCAGGCCGCTCCCCGACGAAACCGTCGAAGCCTGCGACAAGGCCGAAGCCATTCTTTTCGGCTCCGTCGGCGGTCCGAAGTGGGACCATCTTCCGCACAAGGATCGTCCCGAAGTCGGCGCTCTGCTTCCGCTGAGAAAGCGCTACGAGCTCTTCTGCAACCTGCGTCCGGCACGCTTCTACGCCGGCCTCGAGGGCCTCTCTCCGCTGCGCCGCGACATCGCCGAACAGGGCTTCGACATGGTCTGCGTGCGCGAGCTCACGGGCGGCATCTATTTCGGCCAGCCCAAGGGCCGTGAAGGCGAGGGCGATGCCGAACGTGCGTTCGACACCGAAACCTACACCCGTGCCGAAGTGAAGCGCATTGCGAAGCTCGCCTTCGAAATCGCCCGCGGCCGCCGCTCCCACGTCACCTCCGTCGACAAGGCCAACGTGCTCGCCACGTCCCGCCTCTGGCGCGAAGTCGTCGCCGAAGTCTCAAAGGATTATCCGGACGTCAGGCTCGACCACATCTACATCGACAATGCGACGATGCAGCTTCTCAAGGCTCCCTCCCAGTTCGACGTGGTTCTCTGCTCCAACATGTTCGGGGACATTCTCTCCGACGAATGCGCCATGGTGACGGGCTCGATGGGCATGCTCCCGTCCGCCTCCCTGGGCGGCTCGGGCTTCGGCCTCTACGAACCCGCGGGCGGCTCCGCGCCCGACATCGCCGGCAAGGGCATCGCCAATCCGATCGCTCAGATTCTCTCCGCCGCCATGATGCTTCGCCACTCCCTCGGCGAGGCCGAGGCCGCCGACTGCATCGAAGCCGCCGTCGCCCGGGTTCTCAAGGCCGGCACCGTGACGGGCGACCTCGCCTCGGCCATGCCGGGCGCAGAGGTTGTCGGAACCGCCGCCATGGGCGATGCGATCGCCCGCGCCGTCGAGGAGGCCTGATCATGGGCAAGACGCTCTACGAAAAGGTCTACGACGCCCATGTCGTGAACGAACTCCCTGGCGAGCTGCCGCTCCTTTACATCGACCGCCATCTTCTTCATGAAGTCACGTCTCCGCAGGCCTTTTCGGGCCTGCGCGAAGCCGGTCGCAGGCTCCGCCGCCCCGACCTGATGCTCGCGACGATGGACCACGACATCTCGACGCAGAAGGCGACGCTCGACGTCTGCTCGCCGCTTGCCAAAAAGCAGGTGACGACGCTCATTCAGAACTGCCGCGAATTCGGCGTGACGCTCTTCGGCCTCGGCCATCCCGGCCAGGGCATCGTGCACATCATCGGGCCGCAGACGGGCTTCACGCTTCCGGGCACCACGCTCGTGTGCGGCGACAGCCACACGGCCACGCACGGCGCATTCGGCGCGCTGGCCTTCGGCATCGGCACGTCCGAAGTCGAGCACGTGATGGCGACCCAGACCCAGATCGGAAGA
>JAXZEJ010000081.1:0-6652 GCA_037424205.1 bacterium
AAGCTCGAGGAAAAGGGCTATGCCTACCAGGGCGCCGACGGCGACGTTGACTTCGCCGTTCGCAAGTTCGCCAACTACGGCCGCCTCTCCGGCAAGTCCATCGACGACCTGCAGTCCGGCGCCCGCGTCGACGTGGCCGCCGGCAAGCGCGATCCGCTCGACTTCGTGCTCTGGAAGAGCGCCAAGCCGGGCGAGCCCCAGTGGGAATCCAAGTGGGGCTGCGGCCGCCCGGGCTGGCACATCGAGTGCTCGGCCATGAGCGCCAAGCTTCTCGGCGACACGTTCGACATTCACGGCGGCGGCCCGGACCTCATCTTCCCGCACCATGAAAACGAAATCGCCCAGAGCGAGGCCGCTTCCGGCGTGCCGTTCGCCAAGGTCTGGATGCACTCCGGTCCGCTGCGCGTGCGCGACGCCTCCGGCCACGAGGAAAAGATGTCGAAGTCCCTCGGCAACTTCTGGACGATCCGCGACGCCCTCAAGGACACGGAAGCCGCCTACGGCGCCGGCAACGGCGCGGAAGTCCTCCGCTTCTTCCTGCTCCGCAGCCAGTACCGCAGCCCGATCAGCTTCTCGAGCGCCCTCATTGAAGAGGTTCAGAAGGCTCTCGTTCGCCTCTACGGCGCCCTGAAGGGCCGCGAAGCCGCCGAAGGCGACGTCGACTGGACGGAAAAGTACGCCGCCCAGTTCAAGGCCGCCATGGACGACGACTTCAACACGCCGCTCGCCATCGCCGCGATGTTCGAGCTTGCCACCGAGATCAACCGCACGAACGACCCGGTCCTCGTGCGTCAGCTCAAGGGCCTCGGCGCCGTGCTCAACATCCTTCAGCTGGATCCGGAAAACTTCCTCAAGGGCGGTGCGTCCGACGCCGACGAAGCCCGCATCGACGCCCTCATCGAAGAGCGCCGCGCCGCCAAGAAGGCGAAGAATTTTGCACGCGCCGACGAAATCCGCAAGTCCCTTCTTGACGAAGGCATCGAGCTCATGGACGGCCCGCAGGGCACGACCTGGCGCCGCATCTGAGTTCAACGGATTCACCTCAGGACATAACGACCATCATGGCAAAACGCGTTTTTCTTGATTTTGAACATGACATCGAGGCCTTCGAGAAGAAGGTCGACGAGCTCAAGGAGCTTGCCGAGAATACTTCCGAAAGCGCCGCCGCCGTCTCGATCGACGCCGAAATCGCCCAGCTTGAGAACAAGTCCCGCGAGCTTCTGAAGAAGGTCTATGCGGATCTCACGCCCTGGCAGATGTCGCTCGTCGCCCGTCATCCGAACCGTCCGTACACGCTCGACTACATCGACATGATGTTCACGGACTTTCAGGAGCTGCACGGCGACCGCGCCTTCGCCGATGACGAGGCTATCGTGGGCGGTCTTGCCCGCATCGCCGACATCAACGTCGTCGTGATCGGCAACCAGAAGGGCCGCACGCTTCGCGAGCGCACCCGCCGCAACTTCGGCATGGCCCGCCCCGAAGGCTACCGCAAGGCCCTTCGCCTCATGAAGCTCGCCGAAAAGTTCGGCCTGCCCGTCGTCACCTTCGTCGACACCCCGGGCGCCTATCCCGGCATCGACGCCGAAGAGCGCGGCCAGTCCGAGGCCATCGGCCACAACATCTACGCGATGTCCGTGCTCAACGTGCCGATCATCTCCTGCGTGATCGGCGAGGGCGGCTCGGGCGGCGCCCTGGCCATTGCCGTCGCCGACACCGTGATGATGCTCCAGTACTCGACCTACTCGGTCATCAGCCCCGAAGGCTGCGCCTCCATTCTCTTCAAGGACGCCGGCCAGGCCCCGCGCGCCGCAGAAGCGCTTGCGCTCACCGCTCCGCGCCTCACCGAGCTCGGCCTTGTCGACCGCGTGCTTTCCGAGCCGCTCGGCGGCGCTCATCGCGACCCCAAGCTCATGGCGACCACCCTTAAGAAGGCGCTCGTCGACGAACTTCGCGAGCTGATGAAGCACGACATGCCGTCGCTTCTCGAACGCCGCGCCGCACGCCTTGAAAGCTACGGCCGATTCGAGGTCCTCGCCGACAAGACGGCCGAACCCGAAGCCGTTCCGGCAGCGGCTCCCGCTCCCGAAACGAAGACCGCCGAAGCGCCGAAGGCCGAGGAAAAGCCCGTCGAATGCGCTGAAGCCGCCCCGGTCGAAAGGGCTGAGGAAGAAAAGAAGGCCGAATAAGCGGTTTTTCCTGCTCAAAACAAGCAAAAGGCACGTTTTTCCATGTGAAAGGCGTGCCTTTTCTCGTATTTGTCATAAAGGTGACGCCTCCCGCAGTACAATGACGGCTTCTTATCGTCAGCTCCTTTCTTTCTCCCATGAACGCCGCCCCCAACAAAGCCAAAGCGACCGGAATCGCACGCAAGCCGGCCTCGCCGCGCCCCTCCAAGGTGCTCGCAGAGCGCCTGACGCAGCTCGTTTCGGATTCGCTCTCGAACGCGGCGGAGACGCTTCTCGGCGTCAAGGGGGACGAGTTCTCGCTTCAGCCGCTCAATCCGGTGCGCGTCGTCGTGGCGCTCTCGGGCGGCCGAGACTCTATGGCGCTTCTTGACATCGTCGAGAAGCTCTTTCACCGTTCCCGCCAGTTTCTCATTGCGCGCGTGCATGCCGTCTACATCAATCACGGCCTTTCGCCCAATGCGGACGCATGGGAGGAGCACTGCCGCGCCGAATGCGAGGCCAGGCGCATTGCCTTTACGCCCGTTCGCGTGACCGTTCGCAAGACCGGCGAAGGCGTTGAGGCCGCAGCCCGCGAGGCCCGTTATCGTGCGCTCGCGCGCTTTGCCCGCGAGGAGGCCTACGACGTCATTCTGACGGCGCATCATGAGGACGACCGCATCGAGACCTTTCTCATGCAGTGGATGCGCGGCTCCGGCCCGGACGGCCTGGCTGCCTTCCCGAAGACCCGCGAACTCGTGATTCCGGGCCTTGCCTCGGTTCATTCTCCGAAGCTTCTGCTCGTGCGTCCGTGGAGCACCGTGCTTCGCGCCGACATCGACCGTTACGCAAGGAGCGTGAAGCTCAACTACGTCGAGGACGAGTCCAACAAGAGCCCGAAGTATCTTCGCAACCGCATTCGCAGCGAGGTGGTGCCTCTTCTCGACAAGATCCGTCCGGGATTCAGGCAGGCGGCGGCGCGCGCCGTGTCTCTTACGGCCGAGGCCGCCGAAGTGCTCCGCTCGGTGGCGCAGGACGACCTTGCACGATGCCGCGATGCGGCCAATCCGCATGCGCTGCGCATTCCGCTTCTTCTCAAGCTCATACCCGCCCGGCAGGCCTGGTGCCTGCGCGCCTGGATGCAGGAGGAGGGAATGCAGCTCCCGAACCGCGCCCGCCTTGAGGAAGGCATGAGGCAGATTCGCCAGAGCCATGCCGATACCATGCTGACGCTTCAGGTTCGCTCGAAGGAAATGCGCCGCTGGGGCGATCTGCTCGTCATTCGCGATGTGGCGCCGAAGAAGGCCGAACAGTCGCGCGATGCAAGGCTCGAGTGGGTTGAGGGCGACGTTCTGCCGCTGCCCGGCTGGAACGGCTTTTTGGAAGTCATTCCCTGCCTGCCCGGCGAATTCGGTGTTAGCGCAAGGCGTCTTCGAGAAGGCTCGCTCGAGGTTCGCGAACGCCGCGGTGCCGAAAAGATGAAGCTTTGGCCGAACCGTCCGACAAAGTACCTCAAGGAGCTCTTCTCCGAAGCCGGCGTTCCTGCCTTCGAACGCGCCGATCTGCCGCTCTTGTGGCTCGACGGCGAGCTGATCTTCACCGGTGCGCTTGGCATGGACGTGCGCTTTTGCGACGAGATCGATCCCGACGACATGCTCGTGCGCTTCGAGTTCAAGCCCGAGGCCTGCCTTCTGGGTGCGGCGTCCGGAAGGGTTAATCTGGCGGACAGGCCTGCGTCCGAACGGCGCGGCGGCAGTCATTGAGACGCCGGTCCGGTCTTGAGCCCGAAGAGTTTCGTGCCCGGCATTGCGGAAAAGTAGATTTTTTTGCTTCTTGTCTGTACAATCCTTCTCTCAACCAAAGTCGGAAGTGTGGCAGAGTGGTTGAATGCACTGGTCTTGAAAACCAGCGAGGGGCAACCCTTCGTGAGTTCGAATCTCACCGCTTCCGCCAAATATACTTCGTACAACGGCGTACAATAGCGCACCACGGCGAACGCCGGCGCACGAAACCGTTGTGCCACAGGCCCTTGCAAGTGTATTTCTTGCGAGGGTTTTTTTATTACTGCGTGCAACGCCGAACGAAAGCTCCGAACAGCGAACAAAAAGTGGCTACTGAAGTGGCTACTGAGAAGTTCGACCAGATCATCGCGAAGACAAGCATCTCGAAAGAGCACGCCAAGGAAGCCCGAGAGGTGAGCGGCGAACTGGCGCAGGCGGTGATCGACGAAGGCATGAGCGAGACCTACGCCAAGACGACGGCCAAGATCAGGAATGCTTATCTGGTCCAGTGCTCCCGACTGCTTGGCGTGTCTCCGCGAGCCATTGCTGAAGCACAAGGCTGGCGCGTCAAGAAGCACGGCGGGCTGAAGGACCAGGCCGAAGCCGCCAATGGTTCTGCTATTGAACAGGCAGGCCCTGAATTTGACGTGGGTTCGAATATGCCCGAGACTGTCTTAATTGACGTCAAGGAAGTTGCCGCTAAAGACGGCGTGGGAAATTATGTCGGACGAAACGAGCAAGAAATCAAAGCGTTCTATCGTTGGTTTGACGGTGTCGGAGATGACGGACGAGGAGTGGGGCGAGCTCCGGGATCTAGAGAGGTGGCTGATGGAGCATTGGGATCTGTCGAAGTACCAAAGGCCGAGCGTCGTGGAGAAGGTGAGGGAAGATTTTTCTTCAGGAAGCCTGAATGGACGTATAGGAAAGGCTCTAACAGAATACGATTCGCTGGTGATAGACAGAATCCCCGTGTCTTCTACCATGGAACTAACGCAGTTTTTGACACTGTTGAGATCCGGCACTCTGGAAAGCTTGATTCCGAATTCCTAGGAACGGGTTTTTATCTGTTATCCGACAAAGAATGCGCTGAGGTATACGGGGTTCGAAACGCTTCGCGAGAGCCGGGGAAGCACAATGCCGACTTGGTGATTGGCGTTTATGCTCGAGCGTTGAACCCTGCTGAGGCATCAGAAGAACTATTCGATGGCATGGGGAGGGTGCATCCCGATTACCGTCCTGCACTATTCGAAGCACTGAGAAAACAGCTAATTGAGCAAGGCTTTGATTCGGTTTATGTAATTCATACCAAGGGGCCGGGCAAAGGGGCGGTTGAACTGTGCGTCTTCGACCCTAGCCAGGTGAAGGCCGCTCGTTCCATGCAGAACGAGCGCGGTCGTCCGAACGGCACCTACGATCCGAACGACAACATGTTCCATCAGCCGCTTTTTTCCCGCTATCCGACGGCGGCTCGAAGGACAGAGGACGGCGACACGCAAATGCTTTATGCCGACTACAGCGTTGCGCCTCAGACTGCCACGGCTGTGATTGCCGTCCTCTCTCCGCAGAAGGGAGGGTTTGAAAACGTTTCGATGGGCGAACGAATCCTCGACGTTGTGTTCGCGAAGCGGGGTTTCGCTTGGACGGACGAAATGACCAAGATGGCCGACGCCGTAGCAAGGGATCCGAACCGAAATTCCCAGATAACTGATCCATATCCGTTATTTGAGCAGTTTCGGAGGCAACTCCAAGCCAAGCAGCGCGAATAATTCGCGCTGCTTTTTTGCAAGCTGTCGCACCACCCGGGCATTGGCGTTCTTGCGCTTTTCGGCCTTGATCAGTCTAAGCTTGCCGAACAACACATCCATCGATTCGAGCCTTCACGTTGTATTCAATCAGATGAACACTCTGAATGAAATTGATATCCGGGTTAATCATTATCCGGACATTCGGCAGAGGTGAATGACCGCAGTCCGTCACCAAGGCCAGATTCGACAAATCGAAACACGCATCCGTCATTCGATAAATGATTTACTGATGAGCGGTCACGTCGTTGATTGCGCCGGAACCAAAAAATCTCCGACGTTCTGATCGAAATCGAACGTAAATTGATTTGCTTCAGCTCAGGATTTTGTTTGGGCTTGTTCTGACTGTTTCAGGGAATAACCCAAAAGTCGAGCCGTTTTACGACTGAAGGCGCATCCGAATTTTGTATGGATTTAAAGAAGGCTAATGTTTTGATTCCATAGTGCGACAGGGATTTGCATTTAGATGCGACGGGCATTCCGTCTGCGGCGGCGCGTGTTTCTCCAATTCTGTGCGTTTTTTTCTGTAGAATGAGAAGCATTCGCATTTGGAGAACGGGAATTTCTATCGTTTAGGTCGGATGCGGGGACGGTCCCCGGCCGGCGGGCGAGGGGGTTCCCGGTGGTCCCGATGCCTTTCTTCCGTAATCGATTGCTCCATGAGTGTTTTGCCCATGAATCCCACCTTTTCGCGTCGCAAGCTGATCCAGGGCGCCGGCGCCGCCTGTCTTCTCGCTTCTCTCGGCATTCGTTCGATGCCGGCCGTGGCCGCCGTGCCCGGTCCGAGCCCCGACACGCTCGTCTTTCTGAACTACCGCGATTTGCGCGACCTCAATCCGCATCTCTACGGCGGCGAAATGTTCGCGCAGGAGATGCTCTTCGAAGGCCTGATCACTCTCGGCAA
>JAXZEJ010000082.1:0-1991 GCA_037424205.1 bacterium
CTCGCGAACGGCATCGCCTTCCTGGATGAGCACGTTGGCCTTGAGGCGATTCTCGATCGAGGTAAAACGCGCATCAAGAGCCTTGCGCTCGGCAAGAGCTTCGGCAAGCTTCATTCAATATCCTTTCGGGAATTCATTCAGCGTTTTTCGGGCTTAGAGCGTGATGTGCATGGTCTTGAGACCGGGGATCATCTTGCTTTCGGCGTAGCAGACGGGCTTGGCGTTTTCCGGATGGAGGCCGAGGATCTGGCCGTCGCGCAGGCCCTTGCCGGTCTTGAGCGTGTAGGACGCAACCGTGTAGAGGAATTCCTGAATGACTTCGGGCTTTTCGGAGGTCGGATTGATCTCGAGCTCGTGGTGGCCGAGGAAGCTCATGCCCATGGTGAAGGCGACGAAGTTTGCGTCGTCGGCCTTGGCGATGGCGAACGTGACGAGGTTGAAGAGCGGAAGCTCGCCGGTCTTCATGACGGCGGCGCCTTCGCGATAGCCGTCGGTGCCGAGGATCGTGGAGCCCGTGTCGATGGCGAGAGCGGTCGGCTGGCCGCAGAGCGACGAGGCGACCTTCACGAGCGTCTGGGCGGCCTCGACGACCGTGGCGGTCTTCGGAATGGCGGCCAGGGCGATGTGGGCGCGGTGCAGCTGGGCCATGGCGCCGGCCTGCGGCCACAGCGGATTCATGGCGGCGTGCATGCGGGCCATTTCAGAGGGCAGCGGTTCGTCGAAGAGCTTCACGGCGATGACGGCGCCGTCGACCTCAAAGACGACGGAGTCGGTCGGGTCGGCCGGCATGTCCTCTTCGGGGATCTTGATCTCCCATTCGTCGGAAAGGGTCTTCGCAAAGAGCACCGGATCCCATTCGTCGCTCGAAAGCAGCACGGAGGCCTCGACGGGCGTGATCTGGACATCGGATTCGGAAGCTTGGGTTTCTTCGGTCATGACTACAACTCTGTTTGTTATGGAAAGGGACATGCGGCGGCAAAAAGGCTCTCCTCAAGCCCGGTCCGGACGGCATCCGGACGCCGCGCCGCAAGGACTGCCAATTATAGCCCACCGGCGTGCCGCAGCCCCGCCTCACGGGTCGAGACGGGCGGCCGCATACGCCTTTTCTTCAGGCGTGAAGCGGTACGAGTCGCAGATCTTCCGCACGGTGCGCCGAATGGTCATTTCATCCATGCGGCCGACATCCCGCCAGCCTTCGATCCGGGCATACGCCGCCTCGGCGTCGCCCGCAGCGAGCATCGAGAGACACCATGCGAGGCTCATGGACAGATAGTAGTCGCCTGATGCGGCGAGAGAGAGCGCCCTGCTCCCGGGCGCATCCAGAAGGTCCAAAGAGGTTTTCACCCATTCGGGCGCGCGGTAGTGCTCAAGGAGCCACACTTCGGCCACGCGAACGGTCCATGGATCGGAGCTCGCGAGCTTTTGCGAGACGTACGAAAGCAATTCCAGCGGATGGTCGCGAAAGACCTTGAGGGCCGAGCCCATGAGATCGCACGTCGCCCAGCCGGTCATGTGCGGCAGAAGCCGGTCGACGTAGAGGAGACGCTCCTCGAGAGTCAGGTCCCTTGCGGAGCCCGCCACGATCTCGCAGGTCATCAGGGCCTCCTGAGAGTCAAAGCGCTCTTCGGCGAGCATGCCGTCGAGAAAGACGCGGGCGCCCGGGGACTTGAGGACGTCCTTCGCAACCCGGCGAACGGCCGGCATGCGCACGCCGAGCCGGTCCGTAATGCCGGGCTGGAGCCGGTCGCCGAAGGCTTTGTAGTCGGGATCGGCCAGGGAGACGAAGAGCGCATGGAGTTCGGCGGGCGTCATTTCAGATCCTTCTGGAAAGAAAAAGGCCGCTCCGGCGAAAAACCGGAACGACCTTAATTGTAAGCGAGGATCGAGAGCGCTCAAGCGCGGGCCGTGGCGCCCTCGGGAAGGTCCTTACTTGGCAGCCTTGGCGGCGGCTTCACCGGCAATGCGGCCGAACACGATGATGTCCGTGTAGG
>JAXZEJ010000083.1:0-1842 GCA_037424205.1 bacterium
ACTTCGACGTGTCGCGAAGGATTTCGTCCGTGCGGTTCGAATCGCTGTGCTGGTTGATGAGCGTGTTGCCGCCGGAATTGACGATCATCTTGATGTCGTGGCCGAGCTTCTTCACGCCTCGCAGGCCGTCATGGATGTCATCCATTTCCTTGCCGCGGACGATGGCGTCCGTCCAGAGGAAGCAGGGGATCGTGGCCTTGACCGGGTTCGTGCCGATAGGGAGGTAGACGGCGGGAACGCCCGTGTTGCCTTCCTGCTGGCCGGTGCTCGTGCCGGGAAGCCCGACATTGCCCGTCAGAATCGGGAGCATGGCGACGGCGCGCGACGTCTGTTCGCCGTTGGCCTGACGCTGCGGGCCCCAGCCCTGCGAGAAGAAGACGGGCTTCGTGGTGCCGATTTCCTTGGCGAGATCCACGATGGTCTCAACGGGCACGCCCGTGATGCGGGAGGCCCATTCAGGCGTCTTTTCAATATGGTCGGGACCTTGCCCGAGGATGTGCGACTTGTAATCCGACCCCTTCGGCGCGGAAGCGGGAAGGGTCTTTTCGTCGTAGCCCACGCAGTATTCGTCAAGGAACTTCTGGTCGACCCAGTTGTTGACGATGAGTTCGTGCGCAATGGCTTCGATGAGTGCCGCGTCGGTGCCCGGACGAATCGGAATCCATTCGTCGGCATGCGCCACGGCGGTATCCGTGTAGATCGGGTCGATGACGATCATCTTCGGCTTCTTGATGCCGTTGCGCTCGCGGGCACAGGTCATCTGCCAGGACTTGCCGTGGCCGGAGCCGCGGGTGACCGCAGGATTGTGGCCGAAGGTGACGTAGAGTTGTGCGTTGGCAATCTGAGAGATGTCGGACGAGGGGCTGCCGCCGTAGGTCATCGGGAAGGCGGCCGAAATCTGTGCGGTGGAGTAGGAGCCGTAGTACTTCAAGTAGCCGCCCGCAAGGTTGAGCAGGCGCCACCAGGCTCGGCGGGAGTTGACGAGCGACTGCTGGCCGGAACAGTACTGCCAGTAGAGCGATTCGTTGCCGTACTTCTCAACGGTTTCCTTGAGCTTGTCGGCAACGGTTTTGAGCGCTTCGTCCCAGGAAATGCGCTCGAACTTGCCTTCGCCGCGTTCGCCCACACGCTTCATCGGATACTTGAGGCGGTCCGGACTGTAGAGGCGTTCGCGCATGTCGCGGCCCTTGAGGCAGGCGCGGAGCTGACGGACGCTGCAGCCGTCCTTCACGGTGTTATCGGTCTCAATGCGGATCACGCGCCCGTTCTTCGTAAAGGCGCGAAGCGGGCATCGCTGGCCGCAGTTGATCACACAGGCGGTCCAGGAAAAAACGCCGAAGTCGGCAACGGCATTGGCGACGGCCGCGGCAAGCGGCGTGGATGCGAATCCGGCAGCGGCAAGCAGGCCCGAGGCCGCAAGCACGCTGCGGCGCAAGACGGGACGCTCGAATATGGTTTGATTTGTCATGGGAGGTCTCTTACTTTGGACGCCGGCTCTTGGGTCCGGCGCCGGTCTGTCGAGGGGTCAGTGAGGGCCTGGAAACGGCCCTGCATATGGAAGAATAGGCGGCGAACCATTGTTTGAAAAGACCGCTATTCCTGAAGAAAATAGCGCTTTTACGGTTTTCCAACGGCTGATTGACGGCCGTCATGAGCATGGTTGACTCTGTACCATGAGATCCCGATCACCGCGGCCCGGCCACCACATTGACGCCGCCGCTGTACAATGCCGCCTTGGCTCGAAAAACAGGCGTTTTTCAATTCTTTTCTCATTCAATAAATTAGTGTTGTCATGACATCCGTTCGCCGCGTGCTCACCGGTTTTCTACTTGCCTTCATCGC
>JAXZEJ010000084.1:0-3526 GCA_037424205.1 bacterium
TTCCGAAGCGTCTCGCCCATTTCCGCAGACTGCGTGAAGACAAGCATCTTCCGGCCGCTGTCCCGGCACTCTTCGACGAGCTCGAAAAGCGAAGCCGCCTTCCCGCTATCCGGCAGAAGCGCCTTCGTCTTCTCGTAAAGCGAAGGCGAGTTGCAGATCTGCTTGAGAGCAGTAATCAGCCTAAGCAAAAGCCCGTTCTTCTTTGAACGGTCCTCCTCGTCACCGAGTTCCTCTATCTTCTTCATCCAATAGTCGAGCGTCGTTCGATAAAGCGCCGCCTGCTCGGGCGTGAGATCTGCATATCGGTCGCAGACCACCTTCTCGGGCAAGTCCGAAATGATCGACTTGTCGGTCTTGAGACGCCTGAGCATGAAGGGAGCCGTCACGCGCCTCAAAGCCTCGATTGCGCGCTCGTTTCTGTCCGTCTCAATGGGCTTGGCGAAGCTGCTGACGAATTCCCCCAGCGACCCCAGAATCCCGGGCTGCACAATTGAGAGAAGAGACCAGTATTCGGACAGCCGGTTCTCAACCGGCGTGCCGCTCATGGCGACCACCTGCCTGACCGGGAAGCAGCGAACGGCCTGCGCCACCGCAGAGCCCGAATTCTTCACGGCCTGAGCCTCGTCAAGAACCAGAAGACGCCAACTCTCGCCTCCAAGAATCCCAATATCGCGGCGCAGCGTGCCGTAGGTCGTAATCGTCACGTCGGCACGAGTCTCAACAGGCTCGAGCCGCCTGCCTGACCCGTGATAAATGGAAGACGTAAGCCCCGGAGCGAACTTGGCGATCTCGCGCTGCCAGTTGGTCATCAGGGTGGCGGGCACGACGACGAGCACCGTTGAATCCAAGAACTCGCATCTTTCCTTCATGGCGAGCAGAGTCGTGATGACCTGAAGCGTCTTGCCCAAGCCCATGTCGTCGGCAATGAGCGCACCCAGACCAAGCGACAGATTCTTCATGAGCCATGAGTAGCCGCGTTTCTGATAAGGACGAAGCACGGCACGGAGGCCTTTGGGAAGAGGCACCGACTCCACTCGATTGAGCTCCCGCGTCCTCTCCAACAAGTCATCAGGCACCGAAACGGCCTGACCGTCGTCCAGTTGGCCGGTATAGACGGCCTTGAGCTTGTCCAGATAGCCGGCATTTTCGACGAAGTCGATCCGATCCTTCATCTGTTTGAGAACGTCCGGATCAAGATAGACAAAATCGTCGTCAAAGGGGATGACCTCTCCCACATGCGCCATCAGCGCCTTAAACTCCTTAGCCGTGAGTTCACGACCGCCCAGGGAAACCTTCCAGTCGAACTTCCCGACGGCATCCTTCGTCAACAGGCTCTTGCCGCCGGCGCCGGCCGACATGGAGAGGGAAAGCTGCGGCTTAAGAAGCTTCTGCAGACTCTTCGGCAGCATGACGCGCACACCGAGCATCTCAAGTGAGGGCACGGCCTCAAAAAGGAAGTCTCGAAGCCCCTCTCTAGGCAGCACAGACGGCTTGCCCTTCGAATCCAATACCGACTTCAATTCAGTGCAGTACGTCGTAAGCGCCTCGAAGACAGAAAGGATCGCAAGACGGTCCGCCTCGAACCTCTCCTCCTTGAGAACATCGCGATAGAGGGTGGGACGAGCCTTGGGCTTGGCCCCGCGGGGCAGCACGCCGAGATTGAGCGATACATTGCCCTCACGGGCGGCTCGCACCGTCATGACGGGAATCCACGACAGCTGCAGAAGGCCCAGCGTCAGAGGCTTGAGGAATCTTCTAACAAGGGTGATGTCCGCCTGAGCAAGGCCATAGTCAAGCGAAACATGACCGGGCTCGGATATTACGGTGAAAAGAGGATCCTCCGAAAATGAAGCAGGCGTAGCACCGGAGACGCTGACGAATTGTGTCAAAATCGCAGACAGAAGCGTAAACGTCCTTCCCGTCAATGTACTTCCAGCGAGCGGGCACCCGCTTTTTTTGAAAGGATCGAAGCCTTCAACCTCAATCATCCGGCCGAGTCGGGCCACGAAGCGTCGAACATCGGGCGACTGAAGAGCCGGAACCCAGATTGTTTCGGCACAGTCGCGCCCTTCACTCTCCACATGCACAAGGACCGGCACCATTGCACCGAGCCTGGCCAGCATTGAAGCGGCCTGACCTGCCAAAACCCACGGACGCATCTCTGCGTGGGAAGCCGGAACTCGTCCGGCAAGCGAGAAGAGCGTTATGACGAGGCGTCCCCTGTCCATGGAGGAGGTTCCCAGCCGGCGGCCTCTTGCCGTATGCACGCCCAAATGAAGACGCCCGTCATCCCACACGAGCTCAGGCACAACTCGGCCGCCCATGAAGGCAGACTGAAACTTGTCCCAAACATCGTCCGCTTTCTGGTTATCAAGACGGCCAAGAGAATCGGCAGCCTTCTGAACGGCATTGCCCAGCTTTTCGTAACGCTTTCTGGCAAGCGCCTTCTTGTCCTCGACGGACTCTGGCAGAAGTGCGGCCAGGCGCTTGACGAACCCGCCAGTTACGTCATTCAGGACCGGCAGGCCGTCCCACGCAGAACAATCCTCCTCAGTTTCCTCCGGATCCGCAAGCGACAACCAGGAAAGAGGATCCGGTTCGCCAAGCGCAACGGATTTCTCAATGTCGATGCCTCGCTCCCGCAGAAGATCGGGCAGGTTTACGCCTCGACAGTGAAAGACCCACATCGGGTCAGCGTCGATCGTCTTGACAATCCCGTAGTAAACAGCGGCTATGTGCTTGCACGGAACGACAGAATCCGGACATGTGCAATGCATGCGGAACTCCTTCCAAGATCTCGGAAAGAGGCTGACGCCCAACTCTTCCGCGATCATGCCAACCTCGGGATCGAGCTCGCCTTCGAGAAGCTTCGCCACAAGCGCCGGGCGCTTTGCAATGGCGTCCACTAGACGTTCGACATCTCGTGCAGGCATTGAATTGAGACCGATCGTCACCTCGTACGGATAGTAGGCGCTGCCCTGAACGACCGCCGTCACTTCGAGCGTCTTCGCATCAAACGTCATCTCATCGATGCGGCCGTTGTTGTAGTAGGTCCTGCCGCGGGTCAGCCTGTTTGCATGGTCGAGATGGCTAAGCGCCTCAATCCACTGATTGCCCCACCACGTAGTTCCGAACAATACTCGTTTGGCCATGCCAACCTACTCCCTAAAAACGAAATGCGATAAGTCTAGCAACAGAAAAAAATTCAAACGTCCCTAAAGGATTCCCCGGAAGGAATTCGGATAGAAAAAAAATATTTTCAGAAGTCTTGACATTTCCAAAAACCTATGTAAAATACGACTTCTCAGATGCGGGAGTAGCTCAGTTGGTAGAGCGCAACCTTGCCAAGGTTGAGGTCGCGAGTTCGAGACTCGTCTCCCGCTCCAAGGATGGCGCGATAGCAAAGTGGCTATGCACCGGATTGCAAATCCGTTCACGGCGGTTCGATTCCGCCTCGCGCCTCCAGTCATCTGCGGGAGTAGCTCAGTTGGTAGAGCGCAACCTTGCCAAGGTTGAGGTCGCGAGT
>JAXZEJ010000085.1:0-3086 GCA_037424205.1 bacterium
GGAGAAGCCGCCGGCGCAGGCGAGGCCCGTGAATTCGGCCAGGTCGGCGCGGCCCGTGAGAAGGTCCGTCATGTGGACGTCGTAGGCGTCGAAGCCGGCGCGCGTGAAGGCGGCGGCCATTTCCGTCTGGGAGTTGACGCCCTGTTCGCGCAGAACGGCAAGCTTCGGACGAGCGCCCGTGTTGATCATCGGAGCGGCAATGTCTTCATTGACGTCGAACGTCGTCTTGGCGAAGAGGCCGGTATCCTCCTTGCGGTCGATGCGGGCGAATTCGCTGTCGGCGCAGGCGGGATTGTCGCGGCCGCGGGCGATCTGCCAAGAAACTTCCGTCCAGGCCTTCTGGAGATCGGCACGGTCGAGCCTGACGATTTCGGCACCGTTGGCGGAGATCGTAAGAGCGTCGTCGCCGGCGATTTCGCCGATGAAGTGGCAGACGGAGGAAAGGCCGGCTTCGCGCATGACTTCAGTGACGCGCTCGACCTTGTCGGCCGGAACCTGCATCAGGGCGCCGAGTTCTTCGTTGAAGAGAGCGGCGAAGATGTCGGCATCCTTCGTAAGGGACGTCATGTCGAGCTTCACGCCGATGCGGGAGGCGAACATCATTTCGGAGGCCGTGGCGGCGAGACCGCCGTCGGCGCGGTCATGGTAGGCCGTGACGGCGCCTTCCTTGGCGAGCGTGCGGACGGCGCCCATGAAGCGGGCGAGCATGGCCGGATCTTCGCAGTCGGGAGCCGTGTCGCCGAAGCGCTGGGCAACCTGAGCGAGGATCGAGCCGCCCATGCGTGCGCGGCCGCAGCCGAGGTCGGCGAGGACGAGCACGGACGGGATGTTCTTGAGTTCCGGCGTAAGCGTGAGCGTCACGTCTTCAACCGGCGCAGCGGCGGAAGCGATGAGCGAGACCGGGCTCGTCACGGACTTCTTTTCGCCGTTGTCGTCGTCCCAGGCGGTGCGCATGGAGAGCGAGTCCTTGCCGACCGGGACGGAAATGCCCAGAGCAACGCAGAAGTCGCTCGCGCCCTTGACGGCGTCAAAGAGCTTGGCATCCTCGCCCTTGGCGCCGCAGGCGGCCATCCAGTTGAGCGAGAGCTTCACCTGCGGGAGCTTGACGTCCGCAGCGGTGATGTTCGTGAGGGCTTCGCCGACGGCCATGCGGCTGGCGGCGGCGGAATCGATCACGGCGATCGGGGTGCGTTCGCCCATCGACATGGCTTCGCCGCGGTTCGTTTCAAAGCCGAGCGTCGTCACGCCGCAGTCGGCAACCGGCACCTGCCAGGGACCGACCATCTGGTCGCGGGAGACGAGGCCGCCGACGGAGCGGTCGCCGATGGTGATGAGGAAGGACTTGGAGGCAACGGTCGGGTGACGCAGAACGTCCTTGACGGCCTTGCCGAGCTCGAGGCCTTCGCTCGAGAAGGCGGAAAGCTTCGTTTCCGTGTGGGCGACGTCGCGGTGCATGCGCGGAGCCTTGCCGAGGAGGACTTCCATCGGCATGTCGACGGCCGGCGTGTCGTTCGGACGCGTGAGCTTCAGGTCGGCTTCTTCGGTGATCGTGCCGAGAACAGCGAACGGGCAGCGCTCGCGTTCGCAGAAGTCGCGGAAGATGTCGATCTTGGCGGCATCAAGGGCGATGACGTAGCGTTCCTGGGATTCGTTGCACCAGATTTCGAGCGGGCTCATGCCGGACTCTTCGACCGGAACCTTGGAAAGATCGAAAGCAGCGCCCTTGCCGGACAGGTCGGCAAGTTCGGGCATAGCGTTGGAGAGGCCGCCCGCGCCGACGTCATGAATGGCAATGATCGGGTTTTCGTCGCCCATGGACCAGCAGCGGTCGATGACTTCCTGGGCACGGCGTTCCATTTCGGGGTTGCCGCGCTGCACGGAGTCGAAGTCGAGCGCTTCGGAGTTGGAGCCCGTCGTCATGGACGAAGCGGCGCCGCCGCCGAGGCCGATGCGCATGCCCGGACCGCCGAGCACGATCAAGAGGCTGCCGGCCGGCGGAATGTTCTTCTGGGTCTGGTCGTCGCGGATGTTGCCGATGCCGCCGGCGAGCATGATCGGCTTGTGGTAGCCGTAGCGCGTGCCGCCGATGTTGGCTTCAAACGTGCGGAAGTAGCCGAGAATGTTCGGACGGCCGAATTCGTTGTTGAAGGCGGCGCCGCCGAGCGGGCCGTCCGTCATGATGGAAAGCGGCGTGGCGATGCGGGACGGAGCGCCGTACTTGGCGTCGGACTTTTCGCCCGTGACCGTGTCGCTGTCGTTTTCAAAGCCCTGCGGGAGTTCCGGCAGGTTGAGGTTCGAGGTCGTGAAGCCGCAAAGGCCGGCCTTCGGACGGCCGCCGCGGCCCGTGGCGCCTTCGTCGCGGATTTCGCCGCCGGAGCCCGTGGAGGCGCCCGGGAACGGAGAAATGGCGGTCGGGTGGTTGTGGGTTTCGACCTTGAAGACCGTGTGGGTCAGCTCGTCCTTGCGTTCGAAGACGCGGCCGAATTCGTTGCCGGAGCCCGGACGCGGATAAAGACGCGTGACTTCGGCGCCTTCAAAGATGGCGGCGTTGTCGGCATAGGCCGTGATCGTGCCCTGCGGAGCCATCTTGTGCGTGCGGCGGATCATGCCGAAGAGCGTTTCCTCGCGATCCTGGCCGTCGATCGTCCAGCTGGCGTTGAAGATCTTGTGGCGGCAGTGTTCGGAGTTCGCCTGGGCGAACATCATCAGCTCGACGTCGGTCGGGTTGCGGCCGATCTTCGTGAAGGCTTCGGTGAGATAGTCGATTTCGTCGGCGGAGAGCGCAAGGCCCATTTCGACGTTGGCGCGTTCGAGAGCCGGACGGCCTTCTTCGACAAGGGCGACGGTCGCCATCGGACGGCCTTCGAGCTCGACGAAGAGCTTTTCGCCCGGGAAGGTGCGATCGACGACGGATTCGGTCATGCGGTCATGCAGAACGCCAGCGGCTGCCTTGGCCTCTTCCTCCGTGAGCGGAGCCTTGAGAGCCAGGTTGTAGACGGTGCCGCGCTCAACGCGAAGAACGCCTTCGATGCCGCAGTTCTTCACGATGTCCGTGGCCTTGGAAGCCCAGGGAGAAATCGTGCCGA
>JAXZEJ010000086.1:0-3377 GCA_037424205.1 bacterium
CGATCGCCGAGAAGGCCGACGAGATGATGAAGGAGACGATGACGGCGAGCGTCACGGCGGCTGCAAGACCCGTCCATGGAAGCGCCAGCGCAAAGGGCGCCGCGCCGAAGATGGATCCGAAGATCACCGCGCGGCGGCCGAAGCGGTCGGTGAGCGGGCCGCCCGCAAGCGTGCCGGCGGCGCCTGCTGCGAGGAATGCGAAGAGAACGTAATCGGCGCCTTCGATCGTGAGGCCGAACTTCTCCATCACGAAGAAGGTGAGGAAGTTGCCCAGTGCCGCATGGTAGATCTGCTTCGAAAACATGAGAACAAGCAGAAGCGCGACGAGGAAGACGAGCTTCGACTTCTCAACGCCGGGGCCGGCGGCACGCGCCGTCTTCTTTTGAGACTTGGCGAGCGCCTCGCCCGCGCGGCCGATGAAAAAGAGCACGAAGGCCGCAAATGCGGCGGCAACGGAGAACCAGGCGATGTTGGCCTGGCCGAACGGAAGCACGATGGCGGCCGTGGCCAGCGGGCCAACGGCGAAGCCGGCGTTGCCGCCCACTTGGAAGACGGACTGCGCGAGGCCTTTCCTGCCGCCCGCGGCGCTTTGCGCAATGCGCACGCATTCGGGAGGGAAGATGGCGGAACCAAGCCCGGTGAGCGCCACGGCGATCAGCGCCGCATGAAAGCCCGCGCTTCGCGACAGCAGAAAGACGCCGGTCATCGTGAAGAGCATCCCGATCGACAGGGCGGCCGGATGGCGCTTCTTGTCCACGATCATGCCGACCACGGGCTGCATGATCGATGAGGTGATCTGGATGGCGAGCGTCAGAAGGCCGACTTCGGCGAAGGTGAGGCCGAGGTTTGCCTTGATCAAGGGCATTGCCGACGGAATGACCGACTGAATGAGGTCGTTGAGAAAGTGCGCGACGCAGACGAGCATCAGCACCGTGCCGGCGGCGGTCGTTCGTTCTTGACTCATGTTTGTTGCGGAAAGGAATAAAAATCAGGAGTTCCGCCAATTATAAGAACCCAGTCCCTGAAACGAGGACGGCATGACATCGAAGTGCCTCGGGCGTTCAATCAAAGCGCAATTCCTCAAATGTCTGTATCCTTTCGTCATCATGCAATGGACGGTCCCCCATCCCTTTATATAGGGGCCGGCCGGATTCGAATCAGAAAGGAGACCTGAAGATGGGACTCGACTTGTACGCGGGCACCTTCACCCGCTATTACACCCGCAACTGGAAGACGGTTGTCGAAGCCTGGGCCGAAGCCAACGGCGTTGACTTCAAGCGTGCCGACAACGGTGCGGAAAAGCTTTCTCCGGAGGAGGTTCAGCAGATCGTCTGCGCCTGGCGCGACGACATGCTCCAGGCCGTCACGCCCGAGAACCAGCTTCCCGAAACGTGGGAGGAGAACAACGACAAGGCCTACTACACCGACATGCCCGACTGGGACGCGTTCGGCGCCATGCTTCTGGTGACGGCCGCCCACACCTATGAGGAAACGATTCCCGAAACGCTCGAAAAGGGCTGGGACTTCACGGAGCATCCGCTCATCAAGCGCCTTGCCGAAGACCATGAGCACGTGTACTCGCTCTTTCGCAGCGTGATGGTCTGGGTCCCGATCATGAAGTCCACGATGGTCTTCCGCGGTCCGATGCCGACCGGCAGCGAAGTCATGATCGGCACGATCGGCGCGCTTGAGCAGGAGCTCGAGCACATCAACGAAATCTGCTGGCTCGCCAAGGAGGAGACGATTCTCTCCTGGACCGAAACCGAAGGCTATCCGGCCAAGACCCTCAAGGACGTCGAGACGGGCGCCGAGGAAGGCAAGAAGGAAACCTACAGCACCGAATCGCTCGCCAAGTTCGCCTTCTCGATCTTCTGGCGCGCCATGAAGTTCGCCAAGGAAAACAAGACGCCGGTGCTCTTCGACTACTAAGCCGAAGCTCCCGCCGATTGAACAAAAGCATAGGGGCGTCCGCAGCCGTGCGGGCGCCCCTTGTTGCTTTTGGGAAATTCAATTCCCGAAGAGGAATTCATCAAGGTCCCACCAGAGTTCGAAGAAGACCTTGGAGAGAAGATTCGCGTCGCCGTAGGCGTCATGCTGCGTGTTGGATCGCGAAAAGCCGTACCAGTCGAGAAGGGCGTCGAGGCCGTTGCGGCGACGCTCCGACGGAATGGCCTTCGCGAGCACGAGCGAGTCGACGACGGTGCAGACGTCCTCGAATCGGGGAGCGTCTGGACAGGCCAGCCGAAGCTCCCGGTTGAGCCAGAGAAGATCCATGGTGCGGTCGTGGATCACGACGACCTTGCCCCGGACGGCGTCGAGCAGAACGGCGGCCTTTGCGCCGAATTCCGGGCAATGCTCGAGCTCGCAGTCCAGAATGCCGTGCACGCGGCGAGCGGTCGGTGACGAGCGGCGGTGCGGATTGCATCGAAAGTGCAGGCCGCCGATGATCGACTGTTCGGTGTCGGTCTCGACGAGCGCCACTTCGATGAGGCGTCCGAAACGGCCGCCGGTCGCTTCGGTGTCGAGGAAGACGAAGGAGTCCGCTTCGACAAGGAGAGCGTACGCCGCCTCAAGCCTTGCGCGCCGCTCGGCTTCGCAGATCAGAATGTCCGGATTGAAGAAGGTGCCGAGCTCTGCCGGCACGAGGCCCGGAAGCGCGCCGCAGCCCGTGCCGGCCGGAAGCTCGGCAAGAAGGCGGACCATTTCCGAAGTCATGGCGGGAAAGTCCGGGGCGAATCCGGCCTTTCGATACGGGCGGCTGATGAGGGCGCAGGAGGCGGAGCGGGCGGCTGTGATGGGCGTGGCGATGGTCATGGCGGCATCAGAATTGATTGAAGACGCTTCCATCGTAAAGGGTCGTGCGTCAGAACCTGACGCAGTCGAACGCGTCGCGGCCCTTTGTCGGCATGCGTCAAATGTTGACGCAGGGGTCCGGATACTGAAGTCATCGGAAGAGCACTGCGCGGACCATCCTCCATGTCGCGGTCCGGCGGCCTTCCGCTTCGGGAGTCAAAAATCATGGCCTACACCGCCTACATCTTCGATCCGTTCTTCATCAAAAGCCGTCTCGCGACCAACAAGTCGAACCTTCGCATGTACAAGGGGCACGACAATCTTGTCGGCAATGCCGTTCTTGTCATTCGGGACCGGCTTGAATGCAATCCGCGCAGCTATCTCAACTATGGGCCGTACTGGTGGGCGGTCAAAAAGATACTAGTTGACAACGGCGTGCTGCTCGGGAGAGCGACCGAAGAGGACGTTCGAAGGGTCTATTCCGGCGAAACCGACGAGGAGACGATCGTCATGGCGGAGGAATTCCGAATGGGCTGCCTCAAAAAGATGATCCCGTACGCCGACCGCTTCATCCTCGACGAGGA
>JAXZEJ010000087.1:0-1259 GCA_037424205.1 bacterium
AGTTATACCAAAAATATATGATTTAGCCCTTGCAATTGGGGAGCTGACCATGTATGCCAGTCATAGAAATTGCCGTTGAGGCGATAGAAGTGAGGCTTCCAGCACCAGATGTATTGATCGAGACCCGTGACGGTGTCGCCGAAGGTCTCGCTCCATGCATGTCCGCAAAGCGCATTGATGTCCGCGACGGACAACAGACCGTTTCGGCGTGCGTCGTAGAGCTTCCGAAGCAACCGATGGCGAAACGGAATCATGAGAAGATGATTTGACGCCCGCCGCATGAGCTGCCAGCGAATGACGATTTCCTCCAGCGATCCCGAGAGACGGTGAAGCATCAGGCGCTCAAGCATGGTTTCGGCCAACTGGCAGAAGATTTCTATTGTCGAGAAGGGCAGGCGTTTTCTCGGCGCCTGTTCTGCGTGAAGCGCCTGATGGAGAAAGCCCGCGCCAAGCGGATGCGCAAACTGGAAGGCGCCTGCGGTCGTCGAGGAATAGTTGGCAAATATCGCCACGGCGTTGAAGGCGGGCAGGTCTTCGCACCAGGTGCCTCCGGCGCGCCCGGACTGCTGCTGAGCGTCGATCCAATGTTCCTTCAGCGCAAGGGCGAGAAAGTCCTTGAATCCGGCGTCGGCCGGCGTCATGGCTTCGGAGAGCGTCTCCAGCGTCTCCTCTATGCTTCCGAGCCCCGGCAGCGGCCGATTCTGCGGCGTAGCCATGGAGCAGAGGATCTGCGTGACATGAAGGCGGTTGACGCCGATGAGCTCGGCGCGTTTGGTCAACATCGTCCGTATGACGTCGCTTTTGGATACGAGCGCCTGAGAAAGAGCTTCGTAAGCTGCAGGGGAAATGCGGTCGACGGCGAGCGAATGCGTGAGAAAGTTGACCCGGCGATCGTTTGCTTCATAAAGCTTCCAGCCGAGCATGGCATTGAGCAGGTCGGCAAAGGCCGGCGCATGCTCGGCAAACCACGCGCTGTACAGGCCGAAAACCGAACGCGAGAGGCGCGCATTGTCGGTTGTCTTCATGAGGGACGTCGCCTGTGCGAAACTCATTGAGAAAAGATGCCCGTCTTCGCTCGGCACGCGAAGCTTCATCGTGGAGGTCAAATGTTCGTGCTGGGCCGAGAGCGGAAGCATCACGGCGGACATCAGAGGATTGGTCTTGGCTTCGGCCGTGAGAAAAGTCGAGCACCAGGCGTCAAAGGGCGCACGTGCGCGAGCATCTTCCGGAAGCGCAAAGACGGCCTGCGCAATCGACAG
>JAXZEJ010000088.1:0-2416 GCA_037424205.1 bacterium
TTCCATCTGGCAGACAACGAGTTCCTTTTGCAGGTTGCGCAAATCTGCGGACAGGCGGGTCAGGCGCTGCCGCCCGAATCGGTCATTCGCCTGATGGAGGGATACAGGACAAAGTCGAGCGTGCTGCGCATGGTCGAAGAGAACAGCGCACAGCAGGCACTCATTGCTCAGATGCAGCAGCAGATTGAGCAGCTGACCAACCAGAACACGGGCATGCAGGCGGTCATCGGCGAGTACAAAAACATGCTCGCGACGCCCGCCCAGCTTGAAGCCAAGCAGCAGGAGGCGGACTACAACCCGATGCTGCAAACAACCAAGGACGCCGAAAACGGCTGACAACGCGGAAAGGCGCGATAAGGAGACAAACACATGGATGAACTTGAAAGCACGGTCGATATGACGCAGGAGCTTGCGGACGACGCGCAGGCGGGACAGGAGGTCACCCTTAGCGACCTTATGGACAATCTGACGGGCGGGGCGCAGGAAACGGAAGAAACGGCTGAACAGACGGGTGACGGCGACCCGGAAACACAAGCGCAGCCCCAAACGGAGGACAAGGACAAATTCGGACGGCGCATCGCGTCGGCACTGGCAAACCAGAAGCGGGGATTCCAGAAGGACATCGACTTCTCGGCGCGGGTGCATGGCGCGGCAGGCGACATGACGGACGACGAAATCGCGGAGGCGCTCAGGGACTATCAGGCACGCAGGATAGCCGAGAGCGACGCCGACATCAGCCCGAAAGCCGCACGCAGGATCGTCGAAGCGCAGGAGAGAGCCAACCAGCGCCGAGCAGACAATCCGCAGATGGGACAGGCGGAGGCAGAGGTGCAGAGCCTCTACGCCGACGGCTGGACAGAGGATGAGCTGCTGGCACTGACGACTGACGCGGAGGTCAAGAGACAGTTTGCGGAGGGCATGAGCCTGCGAAAAGCAGCCAAGATGTATTTGCAGCGGCAGCAGACCAAGCAGCCGCAGACACCCAAGCGGAGCGTGCCGACGGCGAAGACAGCCGGATCGGGCGCACCGCCGGATGATAACGCCATTGCCAACATGACAGACGCGGAGTTCGATGCTTTTCAAAAGCGCGTCGAACGCGCCGCCATGGAGGGCAAGCGCGTGAGAATTTAAGGAGTAAGAGATATGGCATATACCAATACCAACACCAATATGACCAACAGCACCGGCTTGACGTCGGGCATGCAGACCTATTACAACCGTACCCTGCTCAAGGTGTTTGAACCGAATCTCGTTCACCTGCAAAACGCGGACGTATACCCGATGCCGCTGAACAACGGATTGATCCAGAACTTCCGCAAGCTGATCCCGCTTGAGGGCAGCACGACCCCGCTGAGCGAGGGCAACCCGGGCGACAGCGTCATGTACAGCGAGATCGCCGTCACCGTGCAGCTCAATCAGTACGGTCAGTACGCCCGCACCACGGACAAGCTGGACATGAGCCACATGGACTTGACGCTCGACCGCAAGGTCAAGATGATGGGCGACGCGGGTGCGCGAAGCATCGACACGCTGGTGCGCGACGAGCTGGCAACCTGCACCAACGTCATTTACGCGGGCGGCAAGACCAGCCGCGCAACGCTGACGCCTGCGGACAAGCTCACCAACAAGGAGATCAGACGTGCGGTCAAGATGCTCAAGAAGAACCTTGCCAAGCCGTTCAACGGCTATTACATCGGTATTATCGGTCCGGATTCGGTGTATGACTTGCAGGAGGACGAGGCGTTTATCGCGGTCAGCAAGTATCAGGACAAGGAGAACATTTACAGCGGCGAGGTCGGCAGGCTGTTCGGCGTGCGCTTCATCGAAACCACGCAGGCAAAGATTTTTGAAAAGGCGGGCGCATCCAGCGCGGATGTCGCAAGCATCATCGTACTCGGTCAGTACGCCTACGGCATCACGAGCTGGAAGGGCGCAAATCCGCGTGTGATCGTCAAGCCTGTGGGCAGCGCGGGCACGGACGACCCGCTCGACCAGATCAGCACGGTCGGCTGGAAGATGGACGGCTTCGGCGTGAAGCTGCTTCAGCCGGAATTCGCGGTGCGCATCGAGACGGGCTTTACGGCTTAACACTCGGGGGCGGGGCGTTCGCCCTGTCCCCTTTTCTTTTGATTGAAAGGAGAGATATTATGGCAATCAATACGACTTCGAGCATCGCAAAAGCGAGTACGGTGCTGCTCGGCAAGTGCGAAAAAACCAAGGAAAACATGAAGCGGCTGATGCGCGACGCGGGCTGCGAGACCTACAAGAGCGTCAAGACGATGATTCCGCTCATTCCCGGAAGCGGAGACGACGTTGCGTATGTGGGGATGAACGGCGTGAGCTTTTACTTCCTGCGCGGCAAGACGGTCGATGTGCCTGAGCCGCTGCTTGAAATCATGACTAACTGCGGCGTGGT
>JAXZEJ010000089.1:0-1913 GCA_037424205.1 bacterium
GCGACAGCCTTGGCGGGAGCCTTGCAGGCGGCTTCCATGCGGTCGAAGAAGGAGGCCTTGTCGTCGTTGTCGCGCCAGCGCTGGAAGAAGGTGGCGAGAACCGGACCGGTCACGTTGTGCCACAGGGCGGCGATGGCTGCCGGAAGAGCGGTCATCGGGTTGGCGGCGAAGTGAACGGAGGCGAGGGCGACGCCGAGGCCGGAGTTCTGCATGCCGACTTCAAAGGCCATGCACTTGCACTTGGCGAGGCTCATGCCGGACCACTTGGCCACGAGGAAGCCGAAGAGCATGCCGAGCGCATTGTGAAGGGCGACGGCGGTGAAGACCAGAAGGCCGGTGTTCATCAGCTGCTGGCGGGAGGCGGCCGTGACGGCTGCGGCGATCAGCACGATGGCGGCGACGGAGACAAGCGGCAGGGCGGCAACGGCGGTGTCGATGCGGGAGCCGAGAAGCTTGTGGACGAGCACGCCGGCGGCGATCGGCAGAAGGATGATCTGAACGATCGACATGAACATGGCGGTCGGATCGATCGCGAGCCACTGGCTGGCGAAGAGATACATCAGAGCGGGCGTCATGACCGGAGCGAGCAGCGTCGTGCAAGACGTGATCGTGACCGACAGGGCAACGTCGCCGCGGGCAAGGAACGTCACGACGTTGGAAGCCGTGCCGCCCGGGCAGGAGCCCAGAAGCATCAGGCCGACGGCAACGTCAGGCGGAAGGTTCATCGCATAGCACAGCAGGAACGCGCCACGAGGCATGACCGTAAACTGCGCGAGGATGCCGAGGAAGACGTCGCGGGGACGGCGGAAGATTTCACGGAAGTCCGACGGCGAGAGCGTGAGGCCCATGCCGAACATCACAACACCGAGAAGGGGAGCGATCCAGGGACCAATCTGCTTGAAAATCTCCGGAAAAAATGAACCCGGCGATGCCGAAAATGACGACCCAAATGGCGAACGTCTTGTTAACAAACTGGCTCATTTTTGCGAGGACTTTCATCATGATTTCAAATGGTCTGGGTTATTTGCTCAGACCGCTCCATGTTGTGAATTGAAAAAAGAAGGATTTCATGGTTTCCTCCGGGGCTCTTCCAGCCTCGGTTTCCGTGGTGACCCGAACGCTTGATGAGAAAGAAGGTGTTTTGCGTCGGGGTTTGTCAAATGTAGCGGAAGTGCATTTATGCGTCTCTAAGATAATTTCCCTAGCGCGGAGGGTATTTCGAATTTTTATGACCGCCCGCAACGGGGGTCGGATGATTCTCTTAGGAGATTCTTCTTAGGTGCGGTTCGAGATGCGCCGAAGCTTTTCCGGACTTTGATCGGCGGCGCCTGCTCAGGTTGTAAGACGCCGGGACTGACTTTGGTTGAAAATCTGTCAAATCATGATTTACCAAATCGTGATTTAGTAAATCTTGATTTGATGATTGTTGAGGAGACGACATATTTATTGGAAGAGAGGCAGAACTAAGATTTCTCGAAGATAGGTACGCTGAGACGAAAGGTCAGCTTGTCGTGCTCTACGGCAGGAGGCGCGTTGGCAAGAATTTCCCCAATTTCAAAAATGGCGGTTCCCGGCGTTCGCCTGTCTCCCTGGGAAAGGGCCGGAACGTGACCTTGTCGGATCCCGGTTGCCTGTCCTGCAGGCTTCTTGATGGAGTTCGATTTCTGTGCCCGGAGCGGCTGCGGCTGCTAGAATCCAGGCATGAACGACACCATGCTTACAGAAGCCGGCGCTTTCGCCGGCACGGATTCGGACGCTTTGCTTGAGGCTCAGCTTCGCTCGGCCTTCATGTTCGGAGACGCCGATGCGGCGGGCGCCGAATACCGTCCCGAATTCGTCACGAACGATCCCGATCGCAAGCTCAAGGTCCTGACCGTCAAAAAAATCTAGTCCGGCACTCAAAAAAGGATGCA
>JAXZEJ010000090.1:0-1960 GCA_037424205.1 bacterium
GCTCTTCCGATCTCCTCAGGGTAGTTCCTAAGGACGGTTCTGGCGCCCTCGGTGCGGGATTCAAGCACGCGCATGCCGTCTCGAACGAGCGTGCGGGTGGTGCCCGAGAGGGAAGCGTGCACTTTGCAGCCGGGGCAGGTCTTGGAGAGGGAATCCTCGATCGACTTGATCGGCCAGAACATGAAGGTCAGGTCGCGGATGAACCCCTTCGCATGAAAGCGCGAGCTCAAAAGCGGATGGCGGGATTCGGCCGTCGTGGTCGGCGTGGCGCTGATGCGCCAGAAGGGCACGTTGAGCGCGGCGAAGGCGGCGCTGATCGAATCGCCCTTGACGCGGATGCTGACGGCAAACTCCGGGATCTGCTCGGCCGCGCCCTTTTGGACGGCTTCGTCAGAGAACGTGAAGGTGATGTGCTGCGGTTCGTCGAATCTGACGTTCGCGTGGAAGTCGGGGCGGAAAAAAGGTACTGCAACGGCGCATGCGTCGAGCTTGAGTCCGTCGGTCGCACGGGACGGAGAGCACGCTCCATAGGGAGCGGGCGCCGAGAGCCGTGCGCAGCCGAATGCCGCGAGGACTGCGGCAAGGACGGGGATCAGTATGTAACGCTTCATGAAGGGCCGGATGTTGCAATAAAACAATCTATTCTAGCTCAAAGCGGTTTTTGAATTCGTAACGTTGCGTATCCCGGCCTGTCGCAGAGGCTTCGACAGATGCCGTCCGGTCCTCGCCGGGGTTCTTTCGGAGGGCGGCGCCGGCAGCGGCGAGAGTCGGAAGCGCTTGCCGGGAGTGCCTGCGCCGCCGATTCCCGCTAATATTGGTACTCGTGATTGTGGAAGGAGTCCGCACGCGGTTTTGGACTGCGGGCTCCAAACCGGTTTCGGGAACGTCTCGACATGCAGAAGAAGAAAACGCTCATTGCCCTTGCCATTGCTTCTTTGGCGGCTTCCGCCTTCGCGGCTCAAGCGCCCGCATACGCCTCAGCGGCTGAAGCGCCGGCCATTGCCGAATCTGCCTCGGCCGAGGCGGGTGAAGATCCGCTCGACAGCGTCGTGAACGGCCTGGCCTCGTCTGAAGAGGCGGCGCCGGAGCAGGCCGAGGAGGCTGCCGGGAATGATTCCGAACCGGTGCTTGAGGAAGCGGCGGACGAGAAGGAGGAAAAGACTGAGGAAGCGGTTGGCGAGGCATCGGGTGACGCGCCGGCTGTCAAGACCGGCGAATCTTCCGATGCGGAAAAAACCGGGGAGGCGGAGGAATCGGCCAAAGCTGCCGGGACTGACGGCGATGAGGCCGAGCTTCGGACTGCCGATGCCGTGGGCCCCCTTGCGATTGTCCCGCCGTTCCTTGACTTCATGCCCTACGTGACCACTCTGAAGGATGTCGAGGAGGTGTTCGGCAAGAACGCCCATCTTTACAACGAAGGCCGCTACGGCAGCCGCCACATCATTACGGGACAGGACTTTGATTTGGGCGTTACGAGCATTCTCGTCTACTACACCGAAGGCGGTCTTTTGTCCGACGTCTTCCTGAGGATTCCGGCGAAGGAGCGCCCCCGCGTTCTGGCGGCTCTGAAGGAAATGACGCCTTCGATGAATCCCGACGGCATTTGGGCGGTTGACGGCGGGCGCGACTACTGGCGCACGAAGACTGCCGAGCTTTCGGTGAGTCCCGTCAAGGGAGAGGACTTTACGGTCGAGTACGGCGCCACGGCGCGCATGGTTCGCGAGACGCGCGCCTGGATCGAGGCCGATCCGGCTCACCGCGCGCCGCGCTTTGCAGGGCTTTCGATCGGCATTTCGACGGCCGCCGACGTCAAGGCGAAGGCCGACGGCAAGCGATGCCGCATTCTGGGGCCGAGTCTTGCCAAGGACGGCTCCACTACGTATGCGCTGAGCGGCTCCTGCTTCGGCGTGCCGGGCGAATCTCAGTCGCTCGCTTGGATTTCGGCCGACAACGGCAGGCT
>JAXZEJ010000091.1:0-4618 GCA_037424205.1 bacterium
CTCTTCACGGGAGAAATTCCCTACAAGCAGAAAAACGATCAGACCGCCATCGAGGACGATTACCGGCTATCTGATGCAGGTCGGAGGCTCTTTGAATACCTGTGGTATCAGATGCTTTCCGACAGCAACACGAGCGGCATCGGGTGGTTCACAGCACCTGTCCAAAACATCAAAATGCACCAACTTGCAGAAGCGCCGAGCGCAACGAAAATTTCTTCTGCGGGTTATGGCTACACGATGGCAAAGGCAGGACTTTCGGCTCTGATCCCGACGAGCGACGAGCCACGCGCAGGCGTTGCGAACATCAGCCTACAGATCGAAAGCAAATTTGCCGAGCAGATTTACCGCTGCTACGAACGGATGATGCAGAGCATCTTCGAGGGCATGAACCTGAAATACAGCTGGCGGTTTTCACTCTTCGGTAATATTGCCGAGGACGCAGACACGCTGAAAGCAGCCAAGGAAGGGATGACGCTCGGCATCCTGCCGCAGACAGTCATTTACCTTGCATTGCATGATATGAGCGTAGTGGACGACCTGACGCTATCACATGCGATCAGCGAAAGCGGCGTGCTGGATCTTCGAATTCCGCTCGTTTCGACGTATTCCGCGAAGCAGGGGGACAGCAGATTGCCGCCACAGGCAGCGCATGACGCTGACCCAGGCGGAAGACCCACCGCCGAGGGCGGGAAGACGAGCGAAGGCGCTGAGGCAGGAATCGACGCAAACGGCTGAAAAAGGAGATGAAGACGATGGCAAAGGCGAGAGAAATTTTCACATACGACGATGCGCGATATGCGCCGCTGCGCGACGCGGCGCGGAACGCAACGAGAGCCTATCAGGACGCGGCACGCGGACTGGATACGCTCAAGGAGTGGGTGCTGATCGAGTTTGGCCTGATGAATTTATCGAACGCGATCCACGCGCTGGCGCACGAACAGCCGAAGCGCTTCGATGCGATCGGAGATATTCTGCATCAGCGGCATCTGATGCAGGAGTACCCGGCAACAGAGGAATACCGGGCGCGGCCTGCGAATCTTGACGACGTTTTTGAAGAGATCATCCGAATGCTCGACCGCATCGAGACGGCGCTCAAGGAATGCGTGCGCGTCTCGGATGAGCAGGGGCTTTACCCGCTGGGCAGGGCATTCGAGAGTCTTCAAATGCAGAACAGCGAAAGCTACGAGACGTTCCTGTACGCATGGGAGATGTTCGACGCGACTGACGGCAGCGCCACCAGCTATGACAATTGGGTACGGACGCTGTTTGAGAACGAGGGGGAATAAAAAATGCCATTCAGAACAAGAGAACGACCGCCTGATCGAGTGAAATATTCCGGAGAGCTGCGCGTAATGCAGAAGCTCGGCCCGTATGAATTCGGCGTTGAGCTGTGGCTGATGCGCGACGGAAGGAACCGGAACAAGTGGGACTACCGCAATCTCGAGCGGTATTATCTGACATTTGTGGGGCAGCCCATCCTGTGCGCTTACATCGGGCCAAAGGTCGGCGACGGACACAATATGTCCGAGCGCGTCGACCCCAGCACGGGAGAAAAATATTACAGCTTCACCGATGGAACGGCGGAGCGAATCGTCGGAACGCTTTCCGACGACCCGAAGGACTTTGCCCTTGTGGAAAGGGATGGTCATACATGGATCGTGGCGAAGGGAAAGCTCTACTCTTTCTACGCTAAGGAACTGGTGGACAAGATCGTGCGAGCAGGGCGCATGGATGTGTCATCGGAAACCTTGGTAGAGAAGGAACATGAGGAAGACGGCTACGCGGTATTTACCGAGTGGACGGGCATTGGCGTCACGATTCTGGGGGATGACGTTTCCCCGGCGATCCCGAGCGCGCGCATTGCGGCGCTCAAGGCCATGCAGGAAGAATTCAAAACGCTGAAACTGCGGGCGGCATCGCTGAACGACGGAAAGCCGCAAACCAAACAAAACCCCAAAAAAGGAGTGAAAAGAAGCATGAACAAGAAAGCAGCGGAACAGCTCGCTCCGAAGTTCGAGGGCTACAAGATCGTGGCGCTGAGCGAAGACGGCCTGCGCGTTGGCCTGATCGACCAGACCGGCGCGGCTTTCACCTATGTTTTCAACCGTGAAGACAATGGGGAAGTCGTGGCAAGCCGCATCAAGCCGTGCTACCTGACGGCAGCCTTCCACTTCGACGCGGAGAACGAAGAGAGCGTGGATGTGTGCGACATCTGCGAGCACGCCTGCGCGTCCATCCGCGATGTGAACACCGACATCAATGCACTGCGCGCGCAGCTGGAAAGCGCAAACAACCAGCTCGCGGCCATGCAGGAGACGGAGAACAAGCGCCGCATGAACGCCGCAAAGGCTGCCGTAACCGAGACGCTGAACGCCTTCAACCGCAACCGCGAGGACAAGATCGGCGAGGATGCGCTCACCGCCGTCTCTGCCGATGTGGAGGCGGGCGTTTACGCCAACAGTCTCGACAAGGATGGCAACTGGATCGGCGAGAAACTGGTACGAGACGCAGTGCTCGCCGTGTGCGGTGCTGCGGTGATGGCAGCAGACGAACGGCGCGCAAACGCAAAGAAGACCCGCTTCATCGGCGAACGACTGAACAGCGGAGAGCAGCGCGAGGGCGTTGCAAGTCTGCTTGAAAAGTGGGGCATCGAGACGACCCCGCAGGGCAACTAAAGGAAGGAGTGAACAAGAATGTCTTATATCGCTAAAACTGCATTTGAAGCCCGTATCACGAACAACGAGTTCAACGAGCTTTGCAACATCACGGGACGCTATCAGGCCTCCAGCGCGGATGCGGACTGCTCGGCAGGACTGCTGTGCGTGAGAGGTGAGCAGCTCCCGTGCGCCGGATTCACCGGCATTAAGAACGAGAACGCATGGTATATGAACGCCGCCGGTGCTGCGGCCAACGTGGACACGCCTGTGTATGCCGCCAACACCTATGAGGTGCAGCACCTTGCCGGAAAGAACGGACAGCTCTACGCCATCGGCACTGAAACGCTGGGTCTCGGCATCCCCGCCGGACGCGACGGCACCTTCACCAAGATTGTGTTTGACGATGAGCACGTCTATCGCTTTGGCGAAGGCAACCTCTCCACCGCCATTGGCGAGAACACGTTCTTCACCATCGCAAACGGTCTGCTGGTTCCCGCCGCGGCGGCACCTACCAAGGCCGGTTCGATCTATTTCAAGCTGCGCGGCAGCGGCAAGTTCACCGAGGGCACGACCGCAAGCTTCGGCTATTACGATCTGGCTGCCTGCAAGGTGAGCGTCGCAGCAGGCGGCTAAGCGGAAAAGCAAGGAAGGAGTGAATAGAAAATGGCTAAACTGACTCTCAACAGCGTGTCGAAGGATAATTTCGAAGTCCACGGCAACAACGAACGCGAAGACATCATCGCGGCCGGCCGCACCCTCTTTTTTGAGCACTCGGTCAAAGGCAGAAACGAGATGCTCGCCGCAATGAACGGACGCGGCACTGCGATGCAGCGCATGACCACCGACGCGGGATACAAGCAGCTCAACGACAAGTTCCAGCGCGACCACATGCTGTACGCGGCGAAGATCGCCTGTGCACAGACCGGCGAGAACGCCCCGAAGAGCTGGGAGGATTTCAAGCGCGACGGCGGACGTTTCTACGGAAACGAGGCGTTCTACCGTGTGCAGCAGGGAATCTATATGGAGATCCTGCGCCCCATCCTTCCGGCGGTCTACTCCGAGGCCGTCAGCCTGTTTTCCGATACCGTGGAGGTCGACTTCGGCCAGACGTACATGGTCAGCATCGGCAGCAACGACATCCCCGTGTTCCAGGATTCGAGCTGGGGCGCTTCGCGCAGCGTGCCGCGCAACCGCTTCTACAGCCGCGATTACGCACTGAACCCGCAGCCCAAGAGCTGCTGGATCACGGCGAAGTGGATCCAGCTGGTCGGCAACAACATGGACTTCGGCGACTTCTTTGCGAATATCGCCGCCGGCATGTACGCCAAGACCATGGGCATGTGGAATCAGGCAATGAACATCGCAAAGGGTGACGTTTCCCTGATCCCCGCGAACCTAAACTACACGTTCGACACCCAGAACTGGGTGAAGGCGGCAAACAAGGTATCTGCGCTGAACGCAACGCGCATTTCCAACCTGTTTGCGACCGGAAGCATGGTGGCACTCTCCAAGGTGCTGCCGACGAATGTGACCGGCTCTACGAACGTGAACATGGACGCCGCCATCGCAACGCTGCTCGGCGCGGACTACACCCGCAGCGGCTATCTCGGCGAGTTCATGGCAGTGCGCCTGATGCCGATGCAGGATGTGATCGTCCCCGGCACGCAGAACACTGCACCCGAGACGCTGCTCTCCGATACCGACATCTACATGATGTCCTCGAACGGCAGAAAGCCGATGACCATCGGCTATACGGCAGGAACGCCTATCACCATCGAGATGGACCCCACGAAGTCCGCGGACTTCGAGATTGGAATGAACGTCACCATCGCCCTCGACACGGTGGCCACGTTCTCCAGCAAGATTGCCCACATCACTGTGTCCTGATAACGGCGAAAAGCGGGAGGGGCAAACCCTCCCGCCCATACGCGGCGTGCTGATGCAGAAGCGGAAGCGATGGC
>JAXZEJ010000092.1:0-5516 GCA_037424205.1 bacterium
TGTCGTCAGCGAAGGATGCGTATTAAACACCCTTCAAAAGCGTTTGTCAAACATTCCGCTTAAAATACGTATTTCTACTTAAAAAACGAGCAGAATTATCGTTTTTCCTACCTGTCGCTTATGGTGAACACTATTGGCATTTTCATTCATTCGGCGTAATCTAGCATGATGACCTTGCAAGACGTGCGCCGCATATCCCTTTCACCACCACCGCGGTGCATACATCAAGGTTTTGAGGAGAACTAAATGACCAAGATTCTGAAGATCGGCCTCGTTGCCGGTGTCAACCCCGTTGTCGCCCCGTTCGTCAAGGCCGCCATCTTCCGCGCCGCTGCCGAATCCGGCCGCACCGTCGAACTCGTTGAAGACGAACTCGAGCTTCGCAAGGACGCTCCGACGGAACGCCTCGCCCTCGGCGACAGCAAGATCACCGCTCTTGAAAGCGCCTGGCGCCTTCAGGAACAGGGCTGCGACGTTGCTCTCATTGCCAACCTGCGTTCCGAAGCCTACCTTTCTGAAGTCCAGACCGAACTTCAGATGCCGATCGTCTCGCTCTATGCCGGCGCTCCCGAAGCCGTGAAGGCTTCCGGCGCCAAGAAGATCGGCCTTCTCGGCTGCGCTCTCGACACCGCCGTCGTCGCCAAGATGCTTCCGGACTGCGAACTCATTGAAGGTTCCGGCCTTGCCTGCACCAACACGACCGACGTTGAAGTCATTCGCGAAGAAGCCAAGAAGCTCCTCGCCGCAGGCGCCGAACTTCTTCTTCCGGTCTGCGGCCGCGTTGCCGGCGCTTCCCAGAAGCTCATCGCCGAAGGCCTCCCCATCGTCGACCTTCTCACGCTCGCCGCTCACAAGGCGATCGACGAAACCCCGGTCCGCCTGCCGAAGCCCTTCAAGATCGGCCTTATCGGCGGTCTCGGCCCGGCCGCAACGGTTGACCTCTACGACAAGATCGTGAAGGCCACCCCCGCCAAGAACGACCAGGAACACTTCAAGCTCGTCGTCGAACAGAATCCGCAGATTCCCGACCGCACGGCCTGCCTCCTCAAGGGCGGCGTCGACCCGACGCTCGCCATGTACGGCTGCGCCCGCCGCCTCCAGAAGGACGGCTGCGACGCCGTGATCGTGCCCTGCAACACGGCTCACGCCTTCGTTCCCTATCTTGAACGCCACCTTGACATCCCCTTCATCAACATGCAGGTTGCCACGATGGAGGAAATCAAGGCCAAGCTCGGCGACAAGGCCCGCATCGGCCTCCTTGCCACCTCCGGCACGGTCCAGACCGGCATCTACAGCGAAAAGGCCAAGGCTCTCAACCTCCCGCTCTTCGTCCCTGACGAAAAGCACCAGGAACTCGTGATGGCCGCCATTTACGGTCCGCTCGGCGCCAAGGCCGGCTACACCGACGGCCAGTGCCACGACGACCTCTGCGCCGCCGCCGAATACCTTGTCAAGACCTACGACTGCAACTGCCTGATTCTCGGCTGCACGGAACTCCCGCTCATTCTCCATGAATGCGACGACTTCGAATGCGCCGGCAAGACGGTCAGCCTCGTCGACCCGACCTCCGCTCTCGCACGCAAGGTCGCGCGCATCGCCATCGAAACCAACAAGGCTCGCGGCACGCGCTAATCCTCAGCAATCACGCCTATCGGCGTGATTCCCGACAAAGCGGCCGTCCGATTATCCGGGCGGCCGTTTTTTCGTCTCCGTTCCGACAAGTCTCGAACCTTGATCCGAACTCGCGGCTAAAATCAAATGTCAAGTACCGAGCCCGCACCGGCCCAGTCGACGTCGTCGAATCGTCGCGCCAGCGCCGCCGCAGCCTTGAAGCCCGTGCAGTGATTCACTCGCCAGCGACGAACCGGAATCCTCGAAAGCGCATCCATCCAAACCGGAAGCTCTTCCGGACGTGCGCCGCTCAAGTGGGTTCCTCCCGTCACGGCGTCGAAGGACTTGATGCCGAACTCTTTCATTGCATAATTCAATATATTCGGAAGTCCCGCATGAGCACACCCGAGCACAACAGACCAGCCGTTGTCCCCTCTCACGAGGAGGGAAACGTCGTCCGCGAATGTGTCGGGGATCTTTTCACCGGCGGATCCAGTCTCGAACATGTTGTCGAAGACGACGAACCTCGAATCGCGCTCGGACTCGGGAACGGTGAAGGCAATCACCTCGGGAAGGATGTGAACGCCTCCTTCGACGGCCGTAATGGGAAGCCCGGCGAAGAGCGGACCGCCGCCGCTCGCACGAGACGCGTCCGCATCGCCCCAGCGCAGGCGCGCGATCTCTCTCGACGCCCAAAGCTTTGCCGACGGTGCCATGCGGAGGACATCCGCGAGGCCCGACGCATGATCGAAGTGGCCGTGGGACAGCGCGACATTCTCAATCCTCTCAGGACGAATGCCGAGCGCTCGAAGATTGTGAAGCAGAACATGAAGAATCCCGCCGGTGTCCCAGAGCAGGTTTCCGGAAGGCGTCTCGATGAAGACCGAAAAGCCCCACTCGGCGTAGAGTCCCTGCCTCTGACAGAAGTTGTCGACAACGATCGTGGCGCGGTTCATGAGCGTTCCTCCCAAATTCCGGTGAAGGCCGGCGGCGATCTTGCCGTATCGACTCAAGACGATCGCCGCTCCATTCCTCACTATAGCGCCGAAGACCTCGAGAACTCCACGCCCATTCCGCCCGATCCGCCCTTCCGGGCCGCAAAGCAGCTCCTGACGCTCCTCGGCGCCCTGCTCTCGGGCGTCGCCGCCGGTCTGACCGTTCCCGTTCTTGCCGGCTTCGGCGAGCGAGGCCTTGCCATCGGGATCGCCACCACGGCGCTCGTCCTTCTTGGAATCGGCATTCACGATCAGATGAAGGATCCGGACAACCGCAGCGGCATGCGATTCATCGCAGCCGGCCTCGCCTGCATCTTCATTCTCATCGTCGTTCTTATTTAGGAAAGCACGTCAGCTTGCACTAACAATTTCTTCCTACAGTGTCGGCATCATCCGACTTTCTATGGGAGAAACCATTTTGAAACGAATTCTGGCAGCCGCCGCACTCGCCGCCGCTCTTTCATGCAGCGCCGCCGGCACTCAGGACCTTCAGGCCCGCGGCGATCAATACTTCCGCATCTTCAGCATTCTTCCCGACGGACAGGGCATCCTTGCACGCCGCTGCACCAAGCTCACGCAGAGCGGCCTCTGCGTCGGCGCGCCCGTCCTTCTTCCGGCCGATGCGGTCAAGACGCCGGCCCCGGACAAGATCGTCCGCCTTGACAATCCCAAGGAGGACGGCTGGCATACGCTTCAGCACGACAACGGACAAAAGAAAACCGTCATGAAGATGACGGGCAGGGAAATAGCCGAATAACCGTTTCGGCATGCCTTCTTCAGACGGGCCGTCCGCTTCGGCGAACGACCCGTTTTTTTCGTTTCCCTACGGGATCCGAATACAAAAACGCCCCGAAACATGTGGAGGCGTTTCGAGGCGTGCTTGTAAAAACAGCAAACGGTCTGCCGAACCACCAGCAGACCGTTGCTTTTCCAACCTATGAAGCTTCAGAGGACCAGTCCGAAGCTTCCGAACACCAAACCGGACCAGGGCTTGGTGCGATGTACAAGCTCCAGGGGACCAGCCCGGCTGCCGAAGGCAGGCGCTTGCACATTTGTTTCTTGTCCGGGGGACTTGAAACTCGAAGTATCGTCGGGAGGAGAGACTGTCCGACGACTTCTTTCTGATGCAGCGGCCAAAGGAGAAAAATGCCGCTCCATCGCGAGAACTAAGAAGAACCCTTAAGGGTTACTCCCTGCTCAACACAGAACGAAGTATATACGGATTTACCCCATAAGGAAACCCCTTATTGAATTTTTTTGCATCATCCCCCGATTCAAGATGTAACAAATTATTGCCATATGATTTTTCAGCATACTCCAATCAGGCTCTCTTTCCCTGCGGCAGTGTGAAACACATCGTTTTCACCTCTACCGCCGACTCTTTCGTCTATTAACAGCACCCCTCAAGCATCCCAATCCTCTTCGAGAGATCGTCGTCTTTAATTGCCTCCGTTTTGTCTGACGCCAAGGGTCGCCCTTTCAAAGCGATGCGGCGATGAGTCGAAATATCCTTTCACCTTGCGCAAATGTTGTGCGAATAATGCTTCTTTTCCTCGGTGGGTGCATTTACAATGTAATTGAACGCAGGGAATCTTTCCCCGCCCATTCACGGGATGCCGGCAACGGCCTCCCGCCTCCGGCGCTCCGCAGGGGCGGGATCCATAACGGGCCGACGCCGTCGTCTCCGCATACAGGAGGTTTGCATATGACAACAACGACATGCAACTGGCGGCCCTATCGCGTCGCTTTGCGCACTCAGGAGTGCCGAGGCGTCATCAGTCTCTACCTTGAACCGACGGACGGAAAGGTCCCGCCGGCATTTGCAGCCGGCCAGTACGTCGAGCTCCGCATGCCCGGCGTCGAACCCCACGCGTTCTTCCTTGTCGACCCGAGCGGCGACCCTCTTGTCAGGCTCACCATCGAAGTGGGCGACGAACCCTTCCTCGGCGAAGTCGGCCGCATTGCCAAGCTCAAGATCGGCGACGCCGTCGAGCTCTCCGACCCCAAGGGTGAACTTGCCATCGAACCCGGTGAAACGCCGGTCGTCATCATGACCGAGAACATCGGCTGCGTCGTGGCGCACGCATTCCTCTCTGAAATGGCCGTCACCTCGCCCGCCCGAACCGTTCGCGTTCTCTGCCAGGTTCCCAACGGCACCCGCATGCTGATGCGCGCAGAGCTCAAGAAGCTCGTCGAGCTGATGCCCAATGCCGGTCTCGCCATCTTCTTCGCCGCGCCCTTCACCACCGATACGGCAGGCAAGGACTATGAAGTCGCAGGCCCCATCACCGTCGCCAACTCCCGAAGCGTATGCGTCAACCCCGATGCGGACTTCTACATCGTCGGCAGCAAGGACTTTACGGACAAGCTCCATACTGATCTGATCAATCTCGGCATCATCCACTCCCGCATCCACGTTCAGGTTCTCTGAGACCTTAACGCAACCCATAGGCAAGGCAATTCTCGCGCCTATCGCCTCATGCCGAATCTGAATTTGCAGTCTCTTTCACAGGGAATTACCCCGAAAGAGACTGCGAAACGCAGTCGACGAGAGATATACTTTCAGATTAGCTCTGGGCGAGTTGCAAAATTACTTACTCGCCCGGATACCCTTATCCGACAGGACTGCGTCATGCTTATCTCCCGATTCACCGATCTGAGCCTGCGTGTTCTGATGTATCTCACGCACGCGGACCGCGACACCCTCGTCACCGTCAATGAACTGTCAGAACGACTCCATTGGTCTCGCAACCACATGGGCAGGATCGTCTACTTCATGAGCACCAAGGGATGGGTGGAAACGCACCGCGGAAGATTTGGCGGAATCACCCTCAAGCACAAGCCGTCCGAATACCGCATCGGCGACATTGTGCAGATCCTTGAAGAACAGGGCGAGCTCATCGATTGCTT
>JAXZEJ010000093.1:0-7186 GCA_037424205.1 bacterium
GAACTCAAGGCGCCGGTCGACGGCCCGGCCCACGGTATCGTTATCGAGTCCCGTCTTGACAAGGGCCGCGGTCCCGTTGCTTCCATCCTCGTTCAGGCTGGTACGCTCCATCGCGGCGACATCGTGCTCGTCGGCCAGGAATTCGGTCGCGTTCGCGCCATGATCAACGAACTCGGCAAGGCTCAGCAGTCTGCTGGTCCGTCGATCCCGGTTGAAATTCAGGGCCTTTCCGGTGTCCCTGCTGCCGGTGACGAAGTGATTGTTCTCAACGACGAACGCAAGGCTCGAGAAATTTCGCTCTTCCGTCAGGGCAAGTACCGCGATCAGAAGCTCGCCAAGCAGCATGCCACGAACCTCGCCAACCTCTTCGCTGGTGCGAATGAAGGTGAAGTCAAGACGCTGCCCCTCATCATCAAGGCTGATGTGCAGGGTTCTCAGGAAGCGCTTATCCATGCGCTCACGAAGCTCTCCACGGACGAAGTCCGCGTTCAGGTCGTGCATGCTGCCGTCGGCGGCATCAGCGAATCCGACGTGAACCTCGCCGCCGCTTCGTCTGCCGTGATCATCGGCTTCAACGTCCGTGCCGACGCTCAGGCCCGCAAGGTTGCGGAGACCGAAGGCATCGACATCCGCTACTACAACATCATCTACGATGCTGTGGACGATGTGAAGGCCGCTCTCGGCGGCATGCTTTCTCCGGAACGTCGCGAAACGTCTTTGGGTCTTCTCGAGATCCGTCAGATCATTCGCGTGCCGAAGGTTGGCAACATCGCCGGCTGCCGAGTGCTCGAAGGCGTGGTCCGCCGCAATGCGTCCGTCCGCCTGCTGCGCGACAACGTGGTTATCTGGACGGGCGAGCTCGCTTCGCTCAAGCACTTCAAGGACGACGTCCGCGAAGTCCAGGCCGGTCAGGAATGCGGTTTGTCGCTCAAGGGCTATGACGATATTCGCGAGCTTGATCAGCTTGAAGTGTTCGAAGTGACCGAAGTCGCTCGTACGCTCTAAGCAGTCCATCTCAAAACAAGGGGAGGGTGCGCCTGACGGCCTCCCTCCCGTCATTGATTCAAAAGGGGTCAAACTTCATGAAACCGAAGAAACCCGGCCGTTCCCTCCGAGTGGCCGACCAGATCGCTCGCGATCTCGCCGTGCTCATCCCGAAGGAGGTCCGCGATCCCCGCGTAGGCCTCGTTACGGTGACGGGGTGCGAGATCACGCCTGACTATGCTCATGCCAAGGTCTTCTTCACCGTGATCGGAAGCGATCCTGCCGTCTGCGAGGAAGGTCTCAACGCTGCAGCAGGCATGCTTCGCAACCATCTTTTCCGCAAGCTTACGATTCACACGGTGCCGACGCTTCACTTCGCGCATGATGACAGCGTGAACCGCGGCTTTGAAATGGATGCGCTCATCCGCAAGGCCATGAGTGAAACGCGCGCCGAGGAGAACTGAGTTGGCCAAGCGCGGAGATCCGATTGACGGCGTCATGCTCCTTGACAAGCCGATCGGCATGAGTTCGAACGCTGCGCTTCAGACGGTGCGCAGGTTTGTCAATGCACAGAAAGCCGGCCATACGGGCACTCTTGATCCGATGGCCACAGGATTGCTGCCGCTTTGCTTTGGCAATGCGACAAAGTTTTCCGCGGACCTGCTTCACGCCGAAAAAGGCTACGTTGCCCGTGTGAGACTAGGTGAAGTCTCGACGACGGGCGATGCCGAGGGCGAGATCATCGAACGTAATCCGGTCAATGTGACCTCTGAGCAGCTCGAAGAGGCTGTTGCGGCTTTTCTTGGTGAGATCATTCAGATTCCTCCCATGTACTCGGCTCTCAAGGTCAATGGCAAATGTCTTTATCAGCTCGCTCGTCAGGGCGAGACTGTAGAGAGGACGCCTCGCCAGGTGATCGTTCGCGAAATCGCGGCCTCGGATTTTGATGGCACGTCGTTTACGCTGACCTGCCTCGTATCGAAGGGAACGTACATTCGCGTGCTTGCGGAGGATATCGGCAGGCGTCTCGGCTGCGGCGCTCATTTGACTGCGCTTCGCAGAACGCGCGTCGGCGATTTGTCTATTGACGATGCCGTGACCGTGGAGACGCTGGAAAAATGCGGATCCCCGGAATCTGCCCGCCTGCTTCTCAAGGGAGCAGACTCTCTTCTTCAGACCTTTGAAGCCGTGACGCTTGATGAAACTCAGACGGCTCGCTTCATGACAGGACAGCGCCTTGCCCTCGGGCTTACAATGCGGGGGCGCGTCCGCGTATACGGACCGAACAACATGTTGCTCGGGACGGCTCGCGCCAATGAGCGCGGCGTCCTTGAGCCTGAAAGACTCATCGCACATTAATCAACACGAGAAAAAAATGACTCGAGCTATTCGTAACATTGCGATTATTGCCCACGTTGACCACGGCAAGACCACGATGGTGGACTGCCTGCTTCGCAGCGCCGGCACCTTCCGCGCCAATCAGCAGGTCGCTGAACGCGTGATGGACTCCAACGACCTGGAACGCGAACGCGGCATTACCATTCTTTCGAAGAACTGTGCTGTCGAATATGAAGGCACGCACATCAACATTATTGACACCCCGGGGCATGCTGACTTCGGTGGTGAAGTTGAACGCGTTCTCTCCATGGTTGACGGCGTGCTGCTTCTCGTTGACGCTGTTGAAGGTCCGATGCCGCAGACGCGCTTCGTGACCCGCAAGGCTCTCGCTCAGGGCCTCAAGCCCATCGTCGTCGTCAACAAGATCGACCGCCCGGGTGCTCGTCCGGATTGGGTCGTCAACCAGACGTTCGATCTTTTCGACAAGCTTGGCGCTACCGAAGACCAGCTCGACTTCCCGGTCATCTATGCTTCCGCTCTCAACGGCTTTGCCGGTCACACGACCGACGTTGAAGAACTGAAGAAGATCGGCAACATGCGTGCCGTCTTTGATGACATCATCAAGTACATCCCGGTTCGTGACGACGACCCCGACGGCAGTCTGATGCTTCAGATCTGCTCGCTCGACTACTCGAGCTACGTCGGCAAGATCGGCATTGGCCGTGTTCACCGCGGCCGCATCCGTTCGAACATGGATGTTGCGATCATGAATGGTCCGGAAGACACCCCGAAGCGTGTGAAGATCAATCAGATCCTGAAGTTTGAAGGCCTTGAACGCCAGGTGGTCGACGAAGCCGAAGCCGGCGATATCGTCCTCGTCAACGGCATTGAAGAACTTGCAATTGGTACGACCATTACGGATCTTCAGAATCCGGAAGCTCTTCCGATGCTCAAGGTCGACGAACCGACCCTGACGATGAACTTCCAGGTGAACTCTTCTCCGCTCGCCGGTCGTGAAGGCAAGTTTGTTACCTCCCGCCAGATTCGCGAACGTCTTGAACGCGAACTCAAGTCCAACGTTGCCATGCGTGTTCGCAACACTGACGATGAAACCGTCTGGGAAGTTGCCGGTCGTGGTGAACTTCACCTCACGATTCTTCTCGAAAATATGCGTCGTGAAGGCTTTGAGCTTGCTGTTTCCCGTCCGCGCGTCCTTCTCAAGGAAATCGACGGCGTCAAGATGGAACCGTACGAACTTCTCACGGTCGACGTTGAAGAAGAACACCAGGGCTCCGTCATGGAAGAACTCGGCCGCCGCAAGGGCGATCTGCAGGACATGCAGCCGGACGGCAAGGGTCGTGTGCGTCTCGAATACCGCATTCCGGCTCGCGGCCTTATCGGCTTCCAGAGCCTCTTCATGACGATGTGCCGCGGCACGGGCATCATGAGCCACGTCTTCGATGACTACGGTCCCATCAGCCGCGGCGACATCGGCGAACGTCGTTCCGGCGTGATCATTTCTCAGGACGACGGCGATGCCGTGGCCTACGCTCTCTGGAAGATCCAGGAGCGCGGTCGCCTTTTCGTCTCCCCGGGCGACAAGCTCTATGAAGGCATGATCATCGGTGAACACGCTCGTGAAAACGACATCGTTGTGAACCCGATTCGCGGCAAGCAGCTCACCAACATCCGTGCCTCCGGCACCGACGAAGCCATTCGCCTCGTTCCGCCGGTCAAGCTCACGCTTGAAAGCGCCGTTGAATTCATCAACGACGACGAACTCGTGGAAATCACGCCGCATTCCATCCGTCTGCGCAAGCGCTATCTGAAGGACTTCGAACGCAAGCGCGCCGCGCGTGCCGTTCAGAACGAATTCGGCGAAACGGATGAGTAAGAAAAAGTCCAAGGCTTGTGATGCGCCCTGCCCCTGCGGGAGCGGGGTCGCACTCGCGGCCTGTTGCGGACGCCTGCATGCAGGTGAACCCGCTGCCACGCCAGAAGCGTTGATGAGAAGCCGTTATTCGGCCTACGCTCTTGGTCTTGATGACTATGTCATGAAGACTTGGGCGCCCGAAACGCGACCTGCCGTGCTTTTCGAGGCCGGTGAGGAACGTCCGAAGTGGCTTTCGCTTGCGATTCTCTCCTCCACGGAGGACGGCGATGCAGGTACGGTTCACTTCGTGGCTCGAGGGCGAACGTCACAGGGTGCCTTCAGACTGGACGAGAACAGTCGCTTTCGTCGTGAGGATGGTTGTTGGCTATATGTCGACGGTACGTTCGACGAAAAGTAACATCTCGACTTATGAGCCGCCCGATCGGGCGGCTCACTTTTTCTTGAAAAAAATTGAATTTACGGAACCGACTTCATGCCTCTCAATCCTGAAGACTGGCGCTTTACAGTAGCGCCGATGCTGGACTGGACCGACCGGCACTGCCGGTACTTCCACAGGTTGTTGACCAGTCGTGCCCGTCTCTATACCGAGATGGTGACCACAGGGGCGATCATCCATGGTGATCGTGACCGCCTGCTCGGCTTCTCGCCGGCTGAACATCCTGTTGCCTTGCAGCTCGGTGGCTCGGATCCTGCAGATTTGGCAGAATCCGTTCGCATTGCCTCTGCTTATGGTTACGATGAGTACAACCTCAACTGCGGCTGTCCCTCCGAGAGGGTTCAGAAGGGAAGCTTTGGTGCTTGTCTGATGCTTGAGCCCGAAACTGTGGTTGCTTGCGTCAGAGCCATGCAGGATGTTACTGACAAGCCGGTGACGGTGAAGCACCGCATCGGCGTTGATGATCACAACGATTACGGATTCGTTCGAGATTTTGTGGGTACGGTCTATGAGGCGGGATGTCGAGTTTTCATCGTGCATACGCGCTCGGCTTGGCTCAAGGGTCTGTCGCCTAAGGAAAATCGCGAGGTGCCTCCGCTCGTTCGCGAAACGGCGTTTCAGCTCAAAAAGGATTTCCCGGACACCGTGATGCTGATTAATGGTCAGATTGCGACTCTTGATGAGGCAAAGAGCCTGATCGATGCCGGGATGGACGGCGTAATGATGGGCCGTGCGGCCTATCAGAATCCATGGATGCTCGCAGGGGTTGATGAGATGCTCTATGGTGTTGAGCATGAGGCCACACGCTTGGAGTGCGTGCGTCGCATGACGGCATATCTGGAAGCGAATTACGCTGACGATATTCATGCCATTCGTGCAGTGGCGCGACACGTGAACGGACTTGCTCAGGGACTTCCGGGCGCCCGCCGTTGGCGTCAGGTGCTCTCTGATCCTGCAGCCATCAAGTCGAAGGGTGCGGGGTTGGTGCAGTTTGCCTGGGAAGAGGCTTTCGGCGAAGCCTGATCCTTATTAAGAAAAATGCCCGAGGGAAAACCTTGGGCATTTTTCTTGGGTAAGAGATTGCTCAGCGCTTTTTGGCAGGCGTCTTGCGAGCTTTGCCGGTTACGGCCTTTTTGGCCTGCAGGGCCCGGGCTCGGCGTGTGACTTCGCTTTCGTGTTCGGCTTCCCATGCCTTGCGGCGGGGATGCGAGGTTTCGATGGCAGCCTTGATGGCTAAAGCTGCAGTCTTGTTGAAGCGGTACTGGCTGTCGCGGATTCTTTCGTTCTTGAGCCAGACGGCGGTGGGAATGACTCGAGTTTTGCGGCCCGCAGGCACCAGTTCTTCAGCGAAGGCCGGCATGAGCTTGCCGCGATTGGACGTCATGAGACCGATGCTGAGCGAGTCGATGAGTTCCGGAAAGTCAACGGTGAGTGCGCGGGTGCCGTTGATGTATCGGAGATCCCAACGGGCTTTTGCAACGGGATTCGGCAGGCTCCGCTGGCAGAAGATCGTTCCGTTTTTGGTTTGATAGACGTTGACACGACCGTTTTGCGGCAGTTCGACCGTGCGAATCTGAGTGCCGCGGCGCGTTTTGACCTTCTGCTTGCCGGTAAGTTTTTTGATCGCCTTTTCAAAGCGAAGGCCAATCGGAGTAACGTCCTTGCCGGGCAGTGCGTTGAGACAGTAGGGCGTTTCCTTCGTGAACCGTTCGGAAAAGTCCTCGATGGTATTCGAGCCGGTAAAGGCGGTACGGCTCAGGGCGAGAAGTTCGTCCTGTGTAATCCAAAGCGTGGCAGCATAGGCGATGCTGCCTTCCGGGAACCGTTCCTCGCCCATAAAGAGGGCCGCCTTGGTCGGCATGTTTCCGCGGGTTCTCAGGAAGTCGCGAATTTCCAGGCCGGTGACGTCATAAGCTTCAAGCGTTACGCAGAGTTCTAGCTTATCCTTGTCTCCAAATTCGATGACGACGTAGTCGTTCTCAGGGCGAAGCGCCGTAGGATTCTCAGGCGGTACGCGCTGGCCTTGGCGCAGGATGCCGACTGCGCCCGAACCCCAGGAGAAACCGTGGGGTTTCCCAAAGGCATAGGCTTCCTCAACCTTGTATCGGTTGTTTTCGCGGATCAGGTCGGTGATGCGGAACTGAGTGCCTTCGTCATCGTCGAAGAAATAGAGGCCGTCTCCCTTGAAGGCATCTACGACAGGCATGGGAATTAACTTCGCGACAAGAGGCGAAGCCGGTTGAGAGCGTGCGCCGATATTGGTAAAGGTGGCGGGCTTGATGTTTTCGCGCGTCGGAGTCGTAGACGCACAACCCGTGAACCAGAGGGCGGCGGCTGCAGAGGCTGAACCGATCAGCGTGCGGCGTGTGATGAGAACGGACATGTAGGAAAGTCCTCAAAAATGTAGTTGTGTTTGTGCGCAGTCGGCAGGAATCAAGGTCTGTTCTTCTGAGACAGAGAGAAATCCGAGCCTATCGGGTGAGAATAGCAGATTAAGTGCAAAATCGAACAGATCATTACAAGCCGTTTCATGG
>JAXZEJ010000094.1:0-8292 GCA_037424205.1 bacterium
GTAGAGGTTGCGCGGACCGTCAGCGCCGAGACCGGTGGACGGAAGCATGGCGCCGACCATGGCGACAGGCTTGTTGCACTTGAGCGTGAGGTTCAGGAAGTAGGCGGTTTCTTCCATCGTGTCCGTGCCGTGCGTGATGACGAAGCCGTCATACTTGCCGCAGTCGGCGTTGATGGTCTGGGCAAGCTTGAGCCAGACTTCGTCGGACATGTCCTGAGAGCCGATCTGGGCGACCTGCTTCGGGGTCACGTTGGCGATGTTGGCAAGTTCCGGAACGGCGGCGACGAGATGGTTGACGCTCACCTTGCCGGCCTGATAGGCCGTGCCCGTGGCGGATGCACCGGCGCCCGCGATCGTGCCGCCCGTAGCGAGAACGGCGATGTTCGGAAGGGCGAGAGCGGCGCCGGAGGCGGCGACGAGGCCAAGACCGATCAGTGTCTTCTTCATGGACATGGTTGTTAGCTCCTCTAGTTGAAGCGCCTTGAGTTGAGACGGCGCTTTCTTTGGTTGATAGCCGGCCGCATCATGGCGGCAGGCGGTCCGTGCGGCGTTCTCTCCGCAGCTTGTTTTTTTAGTCCTGAAACTGCGGCGCCGTTGGGTAACCCTTTCAGTGTATACGGATTGATTGAAGTCAAGCCTTTGATGTGCCGCATTTTTGATCTTCGACTACAAAGTTTCAAAAATAGGAAAACCCTAATGGAAAAAATGAAAACGGTTGGGAATCCCGGCTAGCGGTTGAGTGTATTGAAATCGTTCTCTCAGAAGGGAGAGAAGGGAAAATCGTTATCGGGAGAAATACCAAGTGTTGTTGGGGTTTTCATCTAAATTGCGTATTTGTTGGTACGGGCGGGACGTTTGCGGGCGTTTAATGAAGGCTATATGTCGACCATTTGTCTGCCTCCGCGCCGCCGTCTAGGTATAAAGCCTCAAGCTGTTTGAGTGCTCTTCAGAAAGTGTCACTTAGCGTCGTTTGGACAAGGCAAGACGACCGAAGAGGACGGATAATCTTCGCCACAGGCCCCAGGTTGCTGGGTAAACAACAACACAAATTCAGAAGATTCTCAAGATATGTCTCAAACGATCCTCCAAAGCGTTCCCGTTGGCCAGAAAGTCGGCATTGCCTTTTCCGGCGGTCTCGATACGAGCGCTGCACTTCGCTGGATGAAGAACAAGGGCGCACTGCCTTACGCCTACACGGCCAACCTCGGCCAGCCCGATGAAAACGACTATGAAGCCATTCCGCGTCGCGCCATGGAGTACGGCGCTGAAAACGCTCGTCTGATCGACTGCCGCGAACAGCTCGTCAATGAAGGCATCGCCGCCATTCAGTCCGGCGCCTTCCACATCTCGACGGGCGGCCAGTTCTACTTCAACACCACGCCGCTCGGCCGCGCCGTGACGGGCACGATGCTCGTTGCCGCCATGCGCGAGGACGGTGTCAACATCTGGGGTGACGGCTCCACGTACAAGGGCAACGACATCGAGCGCTTCTATCGCTACGGCCTTCTTGCCAATCCGAATCTCCAGATCTACAAGCCTTGGCTTGACGTTCAGTTCATCAGCGAGCTCGGCGGTCGTGCCGAAATGTCCGCTTTCCTTCAGAAGGAAGGCTTCAACTACCGCATGAGCGCTGAAAAGGCCTATTCGACGGACTCCAACATGCTCGGCGCCACGCACGAAGCCAAGGATCTTGAAAGCCTTGACTCCAGCATGAAGATCGTTGATCCGATCATGGGCGTCGCCTTCTGGCGCGATGATGTTGATGTCAAGCCCGAAACGGTCACGGTCGAATTCAAGGAAGGCGTTCCTGTCGCTCTCAACGGCCAGAAGTTCACGGATCTCGTCGCCCTCATGCTCGAAGCCAACCGCATTGGCGGCCGTCACGGCCTCGGCATGTCCGACCAGATTGAGAACCGCATCATCGAAGCCAAGTCCCGCGGCATCTACGAAGCCCCGGGCATGGCGCTGCTCTTCATTGCCTACGAACGTCTTGTGACCGGCATTCATAATGAAGACACGATCATCGATTACCGCACCAACGGCATGAAGCTCGGACGCTTCCTCTATCAGGGCCGCTGGTTCGACAGCCAGGCTCTGATGATTCGCGAAAGCGCCATGCGCTGGGTCGCCCGCGCCGTTACCGGCGAGGTGACGCTCGAGCTCCGCCGCGGCAATGACTACACGATCCTCGACACCAAGAGCCCGAATCTGACGTACGAACCTACCCGTCTCACGATGGAAAAGGGCGACTCGATGTTCACTGCCGTCGACCGCATCGGTCAGCTTACGATGCGCAACCTCGACATCACGGACACGCGCGCCAAGCTCGGCATCTACGCCAACGCAGGCCTTCTTGCCGGCAACGGCTCGGCCGCTCTGCTCACCGGCAAGTAAGCCGAAAGAGCCCCGGCAGGCAAGCTAGGATTTTGGAGGAGGATTTATAATCCCTCTCACATCCGAAGGATAAGCCCGGACAGCCCAGAGGTTGTCCGGGCTTTGCATATGTCTGCGCTGATTTCGCGGACGATTTGTTTTCAGCATCATTCATCATGTCAGAACAGAAGCATTTCGACGATGTTCTTCAAAAGCCGGAGCCCGACGCCGAGTTCTCGAGCCACGGCCGCGGCGACAGCCATTGGCTGCATGCGGCGGAAAAAACGAAGACCAGCGTTCTGGGGCTTGCGGTTGCGCTCACGCTCACCTTTTCCGTCATCGAACTCATCGGCGGCCTATGGGGCAACTCGCTCGCCTTGATCGGCGATGCCGGCCACATGGTGACCGATTCGGCCAGCCTGCTCTTTGCGCTTGTCGCCAACAAGATCGCGCAGAAGGGAGCCGACGACGACCATTCGTTCGGTCACGGCCGCGTCGAGGTGCTTGCCGCCTTCATCAACGGCCTGGTGATGCTATGCGTCGTGGTTTGGATTTTCATCGAGGCGATTTCCCGCATCATGACGCCGCAGCCCGTTTCCGGCTTCTCCGTCATGGCAATTGCCGCCGTGGGGCTTGTGATTAATGTGCTCGTCGCCTGGTCGCTCTCGCGCGACCGCAAGAACATGAACACCCGCGCGGCGCTTCTGCATGTGATGGGCGATCTGCTCGGCTCCGTGGCTGCCATCGTTGCCGGGGCGGTGATCTACTTCGGCGGCCCCACGATTGCTGACCCGATCCTTTCGCTGGTCGTCTGCTTCCTTCTTCTGCATGCTACTTGGGAAATACTTCGCGACTCCTCCCGCGTTCTTCTCGACAGCGTGCCTGAGGGCGTCAACTATTTCAGCGTTGGCCGAGCGATCGAGGCCATCCCCGGCGTCAATCGCGTGCATGACCTGCATGTGTGGACGATGAGTCCGGGGCACGGCGCCATTCAGTGCCACGTGCACATCGAAAGTCCCGAATGCTGGCCGAAGATTCTTGACGTTCTTCGCAGGCAGCTTCACGAGGAGTTTCAAATCGACCACGTGACCGTGCAACCGGAGTGGGATTTCCGCGGCGGCGATCAGGAGTGCGAAGTCTGCCGCCTGTCGCAGTTCGAGGATGCCTGCAGGGCTGACTTCGACAAGTCGGAGAAGGCGCCACCTGCGCCGGTGCTCGACGTCGACCAGCTGCATTGATTCCGATGTTTGTGCGCCGTTCTGCAAACGGGCGGCGCATTACTGTCGCAAGCTTGTCAAAAAGTCGTGTCGGCTTTCGGAGAATTCTCGTACAATGAGAAGATCAGCCTGAATAAAAGGAATGCAAAAGGGACGTAGGCGTTTCTCAAGCGTTCTGTCGAAGTTCAGGTATAATCTCGGCTTTAATTTTTTTCTGTACCTCCTTGCGTGGGGCTCTTCTTCATGACCAAGTACGTATTTGTGACCGGCGGCGTTGTCTCTTCTCTCGGCAAGGGCATCGCCGCCGCTTCGTTAGCGGCTATTCTGGAATCTCGTGGTCTGAAGGTGACCATGATCAAGCTCGATCCGTATATCAACGTTGACCCGGGCACGATGTCGCCTTTCCAGCACGGTGAAGTTTTTGTGACGGAAGACGGGGCGGAAACCGACCTCGACCTCGGCCACTATGAACGCTTCATCTCCACGAAGATGCACAAGCCCAACAACTTCACGTCGGGTCAGATCTATGAAAGCGTGCTTCGCAAGGAGCGACGCGGCGAATACCTGGGCAAGACCGTTCAGGTGATTCCGCACATCACGAACGAAATTCAGGAATTCATCCAGCGCGGCGCCGCCAGCACCTTTGACGGCAAGCCCGACGTTGCCGTTGTTGAAATCGGCGGCACGGTCGGCGACATCGAATCGCTGCCGTTCGTCGAAGCCGTTCGCCAGATGTCCTTCCGCGTGGGCCGCAACAACACCTGCTTCATTCATCTGACGCTTTGCCCGTGGATTGCTTCCGCCGGCGAACTTAAGACGAAGCCGACCCAGCATTCCGTTCAGAAGCTGCGCGAAGAGGGTGTCTATCCGGACATGCTCCTCTGCCGTGCCGAACACATGATCCCCGAAGGCGAACGCGCCAAGATCTCGCTCTTCTCCAACGTTCCGATGGACTGCGTGATCAGCGTTGCCGACGCTTCCACGATCTATGAAGTGCCTCTCATGCTTCATGCCCAGCATCTTGACGACCTCGTCTGCAAGAAGCTCGGCCTTGAAACGAAGCCGGCCGATCTCTCCGCCTGGGAGGATATCGTCCGCCGCATCAAGAATCCGCAGCGCGAAATCACGGTCGCCATGGTCGGCAAGTACGTCGACTACGCCGACAGCTACAAGTCTCTCAACGAAGCTCTGAATCACGCCGGCATCCGTACGGAAACCCGTGTCAAGATTCGCTACGTTGACGCCGGCCAGATCGAAGAGGAAGGCGCCGAAAAGATCCTTCAGGATGTCGATGCAATCCTCGTCCCGGGCGGCTTCGGCAAGCGCGGCACGGAAGGCATGATCAAGGCCATCGAATACGCTCGCGAAAACAAGATCCCGTTCCTCGGCATCTGCCTCGGCATGCAGATGGCCGTTGTCGAATTTGCCCGCCACGTGTGCGGCCTCGGCGGCGCCAACTCCACCGAACTTGATCCGGACACGGCTCACCCGGTTGTCGCCCTCATCACCGAGTGGCAGGACCGCACGGGCAGCGTTCAGAAGCGCGACGAATCCTCCGACCTCGGCGGCACGATGCGCCTTGGCCGTCAGGAAGTCCCGGTTGAAAAGGGCACGCTCGCTCACAAGATCTACGGCGACGTCGTGGCCGAACGCCACCGCCATCGCTATGAAGTGAACAACGCCTACGTGGCTCAGTTCGAAGAAAAGGGCATGGTCATCTCCGCCAAGACGCCGACGGAACACCTCCCCGAAATGATGGAGCTTCCCAATCATCCTTTCTTCTTCGCCGTCCAGTTCCATCCGGAATTCACGTCGAGCCCGCGCTTCGGCCATCCGCTTTTCAAGGCCTATATCGAGGCTGCGATCGCTCACGCCGATGCAAAGAAGGCTCAGGCCTAAGCCGGACTGATCCGACCTAGACGCAAGGCAGCTCAACGGGCTCTGCAGTTCGTGGGGCTGCCTTTTTCATTTCGGGCGACGGCTTTCTGTTTTTTCAAAGCGCCGCCCTCATCCTAGAGGACAAACACATGAAGCTTTGCGGCTTTGACATCGGACTTGATCGCCCGTTCTTCCTGATCGCCGGCCCCTGCGTGCTTGAAGGCGAACAGATGGCCGTCGACATCGCTTCCTCCATGAAGGAGATCACGGACGAGCTCGGTATTCCGTATCTCTTCAAGGCGAGCTACGACAAGGCCAACCGCACGTCCGCCCATTCCTTCCGCGGTCCCGGCATTGATGAAGGCCTTTGCATTCTTGCAGCCGTGCGCGAAAAGGTCGGCGTTCCCGTTCTGACCGACGTGCACACAGAGGCTGAAGTGCCGGTTGTTGCTTCCGTCGTCGACATGCTCCAGACCCCCGCCTTCCTCTGCCGCCAGACGGATTTCATTCGCGCCTGCGCTGTTTCAGGCAAGCCCGTCAACATCAAGAAGGGCCAGTTCCTTGCGCCGGGCGACATGGTGAATGTTGTGGAAAAGGCACGTGAGGCTGCTGTCGCCGCCGGACTTGATCCCGACGTCTTCACGGTCTGCGAACGCGGTGCTTCGTTCGGCTACGGCAATCTCGTTTCCGACATGCGCAGCCTTGCGATCATGCGCCAGACGAACACGCCCGTAGTCTTCGACGCCACGCATTCCGTACAGCTTCCGGGCGGCAACGGCACGTGCTCCGGCGGTCAGCGCCAGTTTGTTCCTGTTCTCGCTCGTGCGGCTGTTGCTGCCGGCGTTTCCGGCCTTTTCATGGAGACCCACCCGACGCCTGCAACTGCCAAGAGCGATGGTCCGAATCTGGTTCCGCTCGGCCGCATGCGCGAGCTTCTGGAGAGCCTTGTTGAAATTGATCGTCTCGTGAAGGCCCGCCCCTTCCTTGAAGACACGATCAACGACTAAAATAATCAGATATGCCCGCGATTCGCATGCAAGATCGGCGAGCAGCGGGGATCTTTTTTCCTTGACATCCCTTTTTTCATCAAAACAAAAGGACACAAGATGAGCGCAATTATTGATGTGATCGGCCGTGAAGTTCTTGACAGCCGCGGCAATCCGACCGTTGAAGCCGAAGTTTGGCTCGAAAGCGGCGCCATGGGCCGCGCCGCCGTGCCGTCCGGCGCCTCCACGGGCATCCGTGAGGCTCTTGAGCTTCGCGACAAGGATCCGAAGCGCTACTGCGGCAAGGGCGTTCTGACCGCCGTCGCCAACGTTTCTGGTGAAATCGCCGACGCCCTCATGGGTCTTGAAGCCTCCGATCAGGCCTACATCGACCGCACGATGATTGCGCTCGACGGCACTGAAAACAAGGGCCGTCTCGGCGCCAACGCCATCCTCGCGGTCTCCATGGCCGTGGCCCGCGCCGCTGCTGAAGAAGCCGGCATGCCGCTCTACCGCTACTTCGGCGGCATGGGCGCCCTGCAGATGCCCGTCCCGATGATGAATGTCATCAATGGCGGCGCTCACGCCAACAACAACCTCGACCTTCAGGAATTCATGATCATTCCGGTGGGTGCTCCGTCCTTCCGCGAAGCTCTCCGCTACGGCGCTGAAACTTTCCACGCCCTCAAGAAGATCATCAACGCCCGCGGCATGTCCACGGCCGTCGGCGATGAAGGCGGCTTTGCTCCGAAGTGCGAAAGCCACGAAGAAGCCATCGAGCTCATCCTTGAAGCCATCAAGGCTGCCGGCTTTGAAGCTGGCAAGGACATCATGATCGGTCTCGACTGCGCTTCGAGCGAATTCTTCGAAGACGGCAAGTACGTCATGAAGAAGTCCTCCGGCAAGGCCCTCACGGCTGAAGAATGGATTGCTGTTCTCGAAGGCTGGTGCGACAAGTACCCGATCATCTCGATCGAAGACGGCATGGCCGAAGGCGACTGGGAAGGCTGGGCCAAGCTTACTGCCGCTCTGGGCAAGCGCGTCCAGCTCGTCGGTGACGACCTTTTCGTAACGAACCCCGCCATCCTCAAGGAAGGCATTGAAAAGGGCGTTGCGAACTCGATCCTCATCAAGGTCAACCAGATCGGCACGCTCACCGAAACGTTTGAAGCCATCGAGATGGCCAAGCGCGCCGGCTACACCGCCGTTGTCTCCCACCGCTCCGGTGAAACGGAAGACAGCACGATCGCCGACATCGCCGTTGGTCTCAACGCCGGTCAGATCAAGACCGGTTCCATGAGCCGTTCCGACCGCATGGCCAAGTACAACCAGCTGCTTCGCATCGAGGAACACCTCGCTGAAGTTGCTCAGTACCCCGGTCGCGACGCCTTCTACTGCCTTCGCAAGTAAGAAGGGTGTCTTGAAGCGATGACGCGCATCTTCATGCTCGTGCTGGCCGCAGGCATCTGCGTCGTTGGGTTTCAGCTTTTTGGACCCGACGGCGCTTGGTTTCGCGCCGCTGAACTTGAAGAAGCGCTCGCGCTTCAGAATGAGGCCAATCGGATTCAGCAGGACCGCAATGAGGCGTTGAGCGCCGAGCTGTATTCGCTCGAGCATCGTCGAGACGCCATCGAGGAGCGCGCCCGCAGGGAGCTCTACATGGTCAAGGCCGACGAGGTGCTCTTCCGTCTGGAAACTCCTGGCGAATATGAGCAGAGGGCTCGCGAACTCGCGAGCATGCCGGACTACCGGTCGCCCGACATCAAGCTGGGATCGGCGCCGACTTTCTCTGCGAAGCGCTCCGACCTCTATCATGCGCCCAAAAACCTGCGTGCGCC
>JAXZEJ010000095.1:0-2440 GCA_037424205.1 bacterium
TGAGGAAAACGGCCCGAAGTGCTGCGCCGTCGTGGGGTTGTCGGGCGGAAAGGATTCGACCGTCACGGCCGCGCTCTGCGTCAAGGCCCTCGGGGCCGATCGCGTGATCGGCGTTTTGATGCCCGACGGCGTGCAGCCCGACATCGAGGATGCCCGCGAGGCCGGCAGGACGCTCGGGATCCGCACCGTCGAAATCAACATTCACGAGGCCGTTGCGGGCCTCAGAGGCGCGCTTGAAGGCTCTGCCGAGCTGCATGAAGTCTCGGGAACCGAGGGCCTCACGCGCGATGCGGCGATCAACATGCCCGCGCGCATCCGCATGACGACGCTCTACGCCGTGGGCCAGATGCTCCCGACGGGCGGGCGCGTCGCCAACACCTGCAATTTGTCCGAAGACTGGGTCGGCTATTCGACGAAGTACGGCGACGCCGCCGGGGACTTCAGCCCGCTTTCGCATCTGTTGGTTCACGAAGTGCACCAGATCGGACACGAACTGGGCCTGCCGGGGCATCTTGTCGAGAAGACGCCTTCCGACGGTCTTTCGGGCTCGACCGACGAGGACCGTCTGGGCTTCACGTACGCGGCGCTCGACCGCTACGTGCTCACGGGCGAGTGCGAGGATGCCGCCGTCAAGGCCCGCATCGACCGCCTCCATGCGCTCAATCTGCACAAGCTTCGCCTCATGCCGGCCTTCGAACCCTCAGAAAACGCCAGGGTCCGATGACGAAGCCGACGCCGGACGCACGCGCGGCCGCCACGCGTGCCGCGCTTCTCAACGGTCCCGTCTTCCCGATGGTGGTGAGGTTCGGGCTTCCGACGATGGTGAGCATGCTTACGCCCGCCATCTACAATCTCACGGGCGCCTACTTCGTCTCGAGCCTCGGCACGACCGCCGTGGCCGCACTCGGCATCGTGTTTTCGCTTCACATGATCCTTGCCGCCGTCGGCATCATGACGGGGCAGGGGTGCGCGAGCCAGACCTCGCGCCTTCTGGGCGCGGGCGAATACGAGGCCGCAGGCTTCATTGCGGGCACCGGCGTTCTGCTCTCCGTTCTCGGCGGGATTCTCATCGGCGTCTTCGGCATCATTTTCGACGAGCCGCTTCTCAGAATTCTGGGCGCCACGCCCACGATCATGCCCGACGCCGTGCGCTACGCCGAGGTGCTTCTCGTCGGAGCGCCGATCGTCTGCGCGAGCTTTACGTTCAACAATCTCCTGCGAAGCGAGGGCCTGGCCGTCGTCGGCATGCGGGCGCTCCTTGCGGGCGGCGCGCTCAACCTGGTGCTGACGCCCGTCTTCATTCTGGGATTCGGCTTCGGCATCGAGGGCGCCGCATGGGCGGCCGTTCTTTCGCAGGCGGCGGGGCTTGTGATTCTGGCAAGGCACTATCTCGGCAAGCCGGGGCTTCTCAGGCTGATTCCGCCCACGCCCGAACGCATCCGCCGCTTGTCGCCCACGATTCTCAAGAACGGCATGCCGAGCCTGCTTCGCAATGCGCTCGCGGCCGTTGCTGCCTCTATTCTCAATCTGACGGCGGGCGGCTTCGGCGATGCGGCCGTGGCGGCCATGAGCATCGTCGGACGCGTTCTCATGTCGGTGAACGCCGTCATGGTGGGCCTGGGCCAGGGCTATCAGCCCGTGGCGGGCTTCAACTGGGGTGCGGGCAACTACGCGCGCGTCAAAACGGCGCTCGTCTCCACGATCGTGGCGGGCACGATCTTTACGACGGCGGCCGCCATTCCGGGCTACGTTTTCTCGGACTCGATCGTTGCAATCTTTGCCGCGGGCGATCCGGAGGTGCTATCGACTGGCACGCTTGCCATGCACTGGGCCTTTGCGGGCTTTCCGTTCATCGCCTGCTCGATGATCGCCAACATGACCTATCAGGTGCTCGGCCGCGCGAAGTCCGCATCCTTCCTCTCGAGCCTGAGGCAAGGGTGGTGCTTCCTGCCGCTTATTCTGACGCTGCCCGTATGGTTCGGCCTGCCGGGGCTTTGCGCCGCGCAGCCGCTCGCCGAAGTGCTTGCCATGCTGATCAGTCTTCACTGGATCCGCGCCATCCTGCGCGAGGCCGACGCTCTCGCTCGGCATCGAGGCGCCTCGGGGCCTTCGCCTGACGCCCGAATTTGACATTTTCCTTGTCCGGGAGAAGAATACTCAGCCCGCTGCAGAAATTCATTTTGGACGACACTCATGCTTTTCTTCATTCCGTGCGAAGGAATTCTTCGCGCTTTTGCTTTAATTCCGGGTTCATCCGATCATGCGTCCTGCTTGCGTCATCCTTCGGCGCCTGCCGGCGGGAGAGCGGCATGAGCGTCAATCGTTCGAATCTGACGGGCGTCGGTCTGGTTCTTCTTGCCGGCATTCTGTGGGGCGGCATGGGAACCGCCGTCCAGTATCTCTTCACGTCGGGCGCCTTTGCGTCTCCGACCGAACTTGT
>JAXZEJ010000096.1:0-2034 GCA_037424205.1 bacterium
CTCGCTCTTCAAGGGGGACGACCTTCGCGGGACGCTTCCCGACACGGCGCTCGCCGGCGCCCTCTTCGTTCTGCTCTGCGACCTTGCCGCCCGCACGGTCGTCGCGCCGTTCGAGCTCCCGATCGAACTCATCGTCGGGATCGTCGGCAGCGCCGTCTTCATCGGGCTGATCCTCTACCGCCTCAGGCTGGGCCGACGTTCGGTCACGCTTGCCAACATCAAGGCGCTCCTCTCCTTCGGCGGCCGCACCGCCTCCGCACAGGGAGCTCGATGATGAACCCCTCGACCACCGTCTTTTCCGGCATCAATCCTTCGTCCGGCTCCGCCGCCATTGCCTCCGGCGTCCGCCGCCGTCGGATCGCCATGACGGGCCTTGCGGTCTGCGCCGTCATCGCATGCCTTCTCTATCAGTTTGCGGACGTCAATCCGAAGTTCTTCGCCTATGCGATGTCGCTGCGGCTTCCGCGCCTTGCCGGAATCGTCACGGCGGCCGCTGCGGTCGCGGGCGCTTCGCTCGTCTTCCAGACCGTCATTCGCAACCACATCGTCACGCCGTGCCTTCTCGGCATGAATTCGCTTTACGTCCTGATCCACACGGTCGTCGCCTTCGTCTTCGGCGCCACAAGCGCAGTCGCCACGGATCCGATCCCGCAGTTTGCGGTCGACCTCGTGCTCATGGGCCTCATGGGCCTCGTCATCTACGGCGTTCTCTTCGAGAAGACCGGCGGAAATGTGCTCTACATCCTTCTCATCGGCACCGTGCTCACCACGTTCTTCTCGAGCATTCAGTCCTCGCTCGTCCGCATGATGGACCCGAACGAGTACGACGCACTCATCAACTCGCTCACGGCAAGCTTTACGAACGTCTCTGCGCCGCTGATTCCGGCAGCGGTGCTGATCCTCATCGGCATCTCGATCGTGCTCAGAAAGGAACTCGCCGTGCTCAACATCATTGCGCTCGGGCGCGATGCCGCCACAAGCCTCGGCGTCGACTATGAGACGACCACCCGGCGTCTTCTCGTGGGCGTCGCCCTCTCGATCGCCGTCGCCACTGCGCTCGTGGGTCCGATCTCGTTCCTCGGCCTCATCACGGCCAACCTCTCTCGCAGGCTCTTTCTCACCTACCGCCACGGCACGCTCATCGCCGGCAGCATCCTGATCGGCATCGTGGTTCTCGCAGGCGGCCAGTACGCGGTCGAACACCTCGCCGCCTTCTCCGTTCCCGTGAGCGTCTTCATCACGATCATGGGCGGCGTCTACTTTCTTTACTTGATTCTCCGCAGCCGAGGCCTTTGATCCCATGACCATGCTCTCCATCCAAACGCTCACCAAGCTCTACGACGGCATTCCCGTCGTCGACGATGTCTCGCTCGACATTCCCCGAGGCAAGGTGACCTCGCTCATCGGTCCCAACGGCGCCGGCAAGTCCACGGTGCTCGGCATTGCGGCCCGCCTTCTTGCGTCCGATCACGGCGACGTTCTCCTTGACGGAAAATCCATCCGCCAATGGAACACGCGCGCGCTCGCCAGGCACCTCGCCGTTCTCACGCAGTCGAACAACGTTCAAATGAAGGTGACGGTTCGCGAACTCGTGGGCTTCGGACGCTTTCCGCACTCAGGCACGCGCCTTACGGCGGACGACCGCCGGCGCGTCGACGAGGCCATCCGCTACATGGGCCTCGAGGACTTTGCCGACCGCTTCATCGACGAAATGTCGGGCGGCCAGCGCCAGCGCGCCTTCATCGCCATGGTGCTCGCGCAGGACACCGACGTGATCTTCCTCGACGAGCCCACGAACAATCTCGACATCCGCCATTCGCTCTCGATGATGAAGCTCCTCAGACGCCTCGCGGACGAGCTTGGCAAAACCGTGATCATCGTGCTCCACGAAATCAATCTCGCGTCCTTCTATTCCGACCGCATCTGCGCCTTCAAGGACGGAAAACTCGCCTTCTCCGGCACGCCCGCCGAAGTCATGACCGCCGAACGCCTCAAGGCCGTCTACGGCGTCGACTTCCGAATCGTCGAAATCGA
>JAXZEJ010000097.1:0-5294 GCA_037424205.1 bacterium
CGCTTCGCATCAATGTGCTCGACGCCCGCATTCAGCAGGCGAACTGGGAGACGGATCTCCTGTAATTTCTTATGCCGTCCGACGAGGTTTGGTGAAGGCGGAGTCAATGCTTTCAGTCGGTATTGATCGGAAGTCAGCCGGCTTTTACTGAACTTTTTCCGTTCACTTTCACGCTTGTACTTGCACTTGCTTAACAGCGTCCTTTTGCTTCTTACCATGGTCTCGATTCATCGGCTTCGGCCGGACGGCGCCCGACCATAAGCCAAACGGCCGTTCGCTTCTATGCGGACGGCCGTTTGTCTCTCTGCGGCATTTGCCGGAATCAATTGACGGGCTCGATGTCGCAGGCCTGCAGGAAGGCGTTTCGCAGCGCCTGATCGCTGTCCCTGCGCCAGACGGCCCAGATCTTCCGGGCGTCGGTGAGTTCGTCCGACGCAGGCTTCATGATTTCAACAAGGTCTCCGCGGAGGATTTCCTCGCGCACGGAAAGGTAGGGGAGAACGGCGACGCCGAGTCCGGTGCCAACTGCGCGCTTTACGGCGCCCATGGTGTCCATGGTGATCGAATGACGGATTCGAATGCCTCTGGTTTCGAGATGGGCGGAAACGTCGTGTTGGGTGCGCTGCTCGCGCTCGAGGACCCAGGTGGCGTCTGTGAGCTCGCGAGCCGTGACGTAGGCGGACATGAGCGGGCTCCCGAGGCCGACCACGATCGCCTGGCGGTCCTCAAAGCATGGAAAGCCGTCGAGATCGGGATCCGAAGGACGGCCGCTCACGAAGCCGATGTCGATGCGGTGGCTAGCGACGGCTTCCTCGATCACGTTGTTGTCCTCGATCATGAGGCTCGTTTCCACGGACGGCATCTTTCGCTTCATCTGCATGATTCTTCGTGAGAGCACGTAAATGCCGAAGCGCCTGTTCGCGCCCACGGCGATCGTGCCGGCGCGTCCTTCGCCGGATTCGGCAAAAAGCGCCTCGACTTCGTCGGCCTTGTCGACGAGGAGCGTTGCGTAGGGGAGAAGCGTGAGCGCGGCCGGAGTGGGCGTGAGCCCCTTGCTTTCGCGCACGAAGAGACGCGCATTGAGCGCGCCTTCGAGCTCCTTCAGGGACTGGCTCACGGCGGAGGCGGAGAGATGGAGCTTCGAAGCGGTGGCCGAGACGCGGTGCGTTTCATAGAGGCTTCGAAAGACGGAGAGCTGGCGCAGCGTGATTCGCATGAGGCATTTCGTCAAAGTTCGGATCCTCCAAATGATAGCGCCGCCCGCGGACAATTCGCGGACGGCGCCTTTGCTTTTATGGTTCCGGGCCTCTTTCACTCGGGCCCGGTTTTCCGAGGGAACCCAGCAAGTTTCTTACTTCTGTTCGAGCGCGTACTTCGCAGCGTGTTCGCCGGCGCGGCGGCCGAAGACCACGGTGTCGGCAACGGCGTTGCCGCCGAGACGGTTGAAGCCGTGGACGCCGCCCGTCACTTCGCCGGCGGCGTAAAGGCCGGGCATCGGACGGGACTGGATGTCGAGAACTTCGCTTTCAGTCGTGATGGCCACGCCGCCCATCGTGTGATGGATGCCGGGCGCGACTTCAACGGCGTAGAACGGAGCCTTGGCAACGGCGAGCGGCATGTCGGGACGGCCGAATGCATCGTCATGGCCCTTGGCGCGGTAGGCGTTGTAGTCGGAGAGCGTCTTTTCAAGAACCTTCGGGTCCATGCCGGAGGCCTGGGCGAGCTCTTCAACGGTGTTGCCCTTCTTCAGCATGCCGAGGTGGTCGTAGCCTCGCACCATCTTGGCCTTGGCGTAGAGATCGGCGTCAAAGACGAGCCAGGCGTGGCGGCCGGGCTGCTTGAGAATGGCGTCGCTGGCGCGGTCGCGGGTCGTGAGTTCGTTCACGAAGCGGGCGCCCTTTTCGTTGACCATCACGGCGCCGACGCCGCGGACGGTTTCACTGATCAGGATGCGGCTGCCCTTGCCGACGGTCGGATGCGCCTGGATCCAGTCGATGTCGGTCATGGAGGCGCCGGATTCAAGCGCCATCTTGACGCCGTCGCCGGTGGACGTGACGTTGTTGGAGCTCGTCATGCCCTTGAACGTCGGACGATAGAAGGCGACCATTTCCTTGTTCTGGCCGAAACCGCCCGTGGCGAGCACGACGGCCTTGGCATTGACGCGGTAGAGGCCGCTGTGCTTGCCTTCAACCACGACGCCGCCAACCTTGTGATTCTCGTCGATGATGAGCTTTACGACGCGGGAGTTGAGGCGGGCGGGCACGCCGTCCTTCTCAGCCTGGGCGCGGAGCGTCTTCACGATGTGCGGACCAACGGTTTCGCCGCCGGTCGGACGGTGCGTGCGGTCGACGCGGGCGCCGCCGGAGCGCTTGACTTCGGAGAGGTCGGCGCCCATGGATTCAAGCCATTCGACGCCGGAGGCGCTTTCCTTGGCAAGAATTTCAACGAGCGCGCGGTCGTTCTTGCCGCGGCCGCCCTTGAGCGTGTCCTCAACATAGGCTTCGGTCGTGTCGACGATGCCCTTGGCCTTCTGCTGCTTCGTGCCGACGGCGTTGTAGCCGCCCGCGGCGAGCATGGAGTTGCCGCCGGAGAAGGCGTGCTTTTCAAGAAGGAGAACGGAGGCGCCGGCGCGCTTGGCGGCGATCGCGGCGTTGAAGCCGGCGCCGATCACGACGACGTCATAGGATTCGCGCGGTTCGGCCTTCATGGCTGCTTCGATGGCGGCTTCGTCGGGCTCGGCCTTGGGCTGGGCCTTCGCGGCATCGGCAAACGGCATCTTGTTCGTGAAGGTGTGGCAGTCGTTGCAGACGAGCTTCGGCTGGGAGTGAGCCGTGTGGCAGGTCGTGCAGTTGATGTCGCCGAGGTGCGAATGGTGCGGGTCGATTTCCGTGCCCGTCTTCTTGATGTCCTTGTAGGAGCCGTGGCAGCTCTGGCACTGCTTGTTGAGGTCGCGCTCGTCGTCGGGAACGGCCGTCGCCTTCACGGCTTTCGTGCCGTGGCAGGACGCGCAGCCGCCCATCTTGTTGTGAAAGTCGGCAAGCGCCTCGCCGGCCATCGCTTCGCCGCTGAGAAGGGCGCCGCCGAGCAGCGCGCCGACCAGCAGGCTCAAAGCCTTCTTCGTCATCATGGTTCAGTCTCCTTTTTATTGGAATGAGGGGCGGAAGGCGTGAATGCCTTCCGTTGCGAGGCAAGTCTAGAGATGAAGGAGGCTCCAAATTTGACTATTGTCAAATTGAAAACGGTCTGCGCATCGTTTTTTTGAAAGAGCTTTAAGAAAAACTTAAAGCATGCGCGTTTTCGAGCGAATGAATTCGATTAAGGCGTCGTGTTTGGTCGGGCGGCCGCATTTCATGTTCATGCCGATCCCTGGAATTATTCAGCACCGATCGGATACGATGGATGATGCGGACGGGCTTCCGCGCCGTAAAAAAATCACGGGACGACGCCTTGCCCGGCGCCGTCCCGTGAAAAATCAGCGTGCCATCTGCGAAGCGTTCGTCAGACCGCTCCTGCGGTTTCGGCGGCCTGTGCGAGGTAGCGCTTCAGGAATTCGCGCGTGCGCTCCTTCCTGGGATTGACGAGGACATCCTTGGGCTTGCCCTGTTCGACGACGAGGCCGTCGGCCATGAAGACGACCCAGTCGGCGACTTCGCGGGTGAAGGGGATTTCGTGCGTCACGACGACCATCGTGAAACCTTCGTCGGCGAGCTGTCGGATGACGTTGAGGACTTCGCCGACGAGCTGAGGGTCAAGGGCGGACGTCGGTTCGTCAAAGAGCAGGAGGTCGGGCTTGATGCAGAGGGCGCGTGCGATCGAGACGCGCTGCTGCTGTCCGCCCGAGAGACGCTTCGGGTATTCGTTCGCCTTTTCGGCCAGGCCCACCCGGGCGAGCAGGTTGAGCGCGCGTTCGCGCACGATTTCCGGATCCTCGCCGTGGACGTGCACGGGGATTTCCATCACGTTTTCAAGCACGGTCATGTGCGGGAAGAGATTGAAGCTCTGGAAGACCATGCCGATTCGGCTGCGCTGCGCGGCGGTGACGCTGTAGGGCGCCTCTTCGAGGCGGCCGTTCTTTTCGACGTAGCCGATCTGGACGCCGTCGACCTGGATGGAGCCTGCGTCCATTCGCTCAAGGTGGTTGATGCAGCGCAGGAATGTGGATTTGCCGGAGCCCGAGGGGCCGAGGATGGCCACGACCTTGCCGCGGTGGACTTCAAGGTCAATTCCCTTGAGGACCTGCACGCCGTTGAAGCTTTTCTGCACGTTGCGCGCGAGCACGACGATGTCGGGGCCTTCGGTGATTGGCGTGACCGTCGTATCGGCATTGATGACGGGAGAATGGGCTGTTGTCATGATTGTGTCTCCTTGCGGTCTCAGGCCTGTGCGGGGGCGGCGGCTGCGGCGGTGCGCTCGCCCTTGGCGAAGCGCCTTTCGATGCGGGCCTGGATGACCGTGAGCACCGAGGTGATGACGAGATACCAGATCACGGCGACGATGAGAAGCGGGATGATCTGGAAGTTCTGGTTGTAGATCGACTGAACGGAGTAGAGCAGGTCGTCCATGGCGATGATCGAGACCATGGCGGTCGCCTTGATCATGGAGATAACCTGGTTGCCCGTGGGCGGCACGATGGCGCGCATGGCCTGCGGGAGGAGGACTCGGAAGAGGATCTGGCGCTTGCTCATGCCGAAGGCTTCGGCGGTCTCGCGCTGGGCCGGATCGACGGACATGAGGCCGGCGCGGATGATTTCGGCCATGTAGGCGCCTTCGTTGAGCGAGAGGCCGACAACGGCGGCCGTCAGCGGCGTGATCACCGTGTTGGTGTCGACGGCGAAGACGCCCGGAATGCCGATTACGGGGAAGAGTGCGGAGAGGTTGTACCAGAAGAGAAGCTGGACGAGGAGCGGCGTCGAGCGGAAGAACCACAGATAAAGGTCTGAGAGGCCCATGAAGAACCTGAGCTTCGAAAGCTTGCCGACGGCGCAGATGAGGCCGAGGATGATGCCCAGGATCATCGATGTGACCGTGAGCGAGAGCGTCACGACGATGCCGTGCATGACGTTCTTGTCAAAGAGATACTCCCCGACGACGGACCAGCCGAAGTTGGGATTGACGGCACATAGATAGAGAATGCCGAGGATGAGGACCGACAGGACGACGGTCACCGCCGCACGGACGGGATGGCGCCTCGGTTCGGCGAAGGCCACGTTTTTGGCGCGGCTTTCAAGCACTTTTTCATTTAGTATGAAAGCGGAGGCGCTGGAAAATGAAAAGAAAAAACACCTCCGGTAGGA
>JAXZEJ010000098.1:0-2903 GCA_037424205.1 bacterium
GCCTTGGCGGCGGCTTCACCGGCAATGCGGCCGAACACGATGATGTCCGTGTAGGCGTTGCCGCCGAGACGGTTCGTGCCGTGCGTGACGCCGGTCACCTCACCCGCGGCCCAGAGGCCCGGGATGACCTTGCCTTCGGCCGTCAGAGCCTGGGCCTTTTCGTTGATGCGAACGCCGCCCATCGTGTGGTGGGTGGACGGAACGGCCTTGATGACGTAGTACTTGCCCTGCGTCATGTCCATGAGGCCGGCGCGGTGATGGAAGTCCTTGTCATTGCCCTTGCCGGCCATGTCGGAGACGCGCTTGACCGTCTTCTGGAGCTGGTCGTACGGGATCTTCGTGAAGTCGGCGATGCACTTCAGGTCGTCGCAGGTGGCCATGACGCCCTGCTTGGTGAAGGCTTCGTACTCGGTCGGGTGGGCCTGAACCGTGTTGGAGATCTTGCCGATGTTGTCGTTCCAGAGGACCCAGCAGTAGCGGCCGGTCTGATTCAGGATGGCTTCGGAAAGAACGTCGCGGCGCTGGAGTTCCTCAACGAAGCGCTTGCCTTCCTGGTTGAGCATGATGGCGCCGTCGAAGCGAGCGTCGGCAATGAGCTCGATCACGCCGGAGACCGGGTCGCAGATCGGGTACGTCTGGATGTAGCCCATGTTGACGAGCTGGGCGCCGGCACGTTCGGCCATGTAGAGGGCTTCGCCCGTGGTGCCCGGAGCGTCGGTGGTCTTGAAGCGTTCGTCAATCTTCGGGTTGTATTTCTTGACCATGGCGGGGTTCGCACCGAAGCCGCCGGTCGCCAGCACAACGCCGCCCTTGGCGTTGAAGGTGTATTCGGAGCCGTCCATCGTGGCCTTGACGCCGACAACGCGGCCGGTCTTGTCCTTGATGAGCTCTTCGGCCTTCATGTTCGTGATGACCGGGATGCCGAGCTCATCGGCCTTGGCCTGGAACTTGGCGATGAATTCCGTGCCGGTGTGGCCGACCGGAATCAGGGCGCGCTTGCGGCTGTGGCCGCCGAAGAAGAAGAGGTTGTCGTCCTCGAAGCGAACGCCGAGGTAGTCCCTGCACCACTTGGCGGCGTCAAGCGCATTGTGGGTCATGACGTTGATGACCTTCCAGTCGCCCTTTTCGTCGCCGCCCTTGTAGGTATCCTGAGCGTGCAGTTCGGGAGAGTCGTCGGTGATGCCGAGCTTGGGCTGAACCCAGTTGCGGGCGGCGTTCATTTCAGCCCCGGAAATCAGGGAGTTGCCGCCGACGGCGGGCATCTTTTCAAGAAGGACGACGTTGGCGCCGGCGTTCCTGGCGGTGATGGCGGCGGAGAAGCCTGCGCCGCCCGCGCCGATCACGACGACGTCATAGTTGTTCGTCTTCGGCAGATCGCGCGCAACCTTCTTAAGAGCCTTCTTGTCGGCCTTGCCGAGCGTCACGCCGGCCTTCTTGGCTGCATCGGCAACGGCGTCGAGGAAGCCCTTCGAAGAGAAGGTGGCGCCGGAAACGGCGTCGAGCTCAACGGAATTTGCAGCAACGACGTGGTCGAGAAGCGTCGTATAGACTTCCTTGGCGAGAACCGGGTTCTCGGCGTCCTTGACAACCTTGATCTGCTGAATCTTGCCGGCATCGAACGTCACCGCAACGGTGATGTCGCCGTGCTTGCCCACGCCCGTGCCCTGGGTCGTAACGGGAGCTGCCATCGAAGCGGCGGCGAAGCCCGCGGCAAAGACCATGGCGACGGCCGACTTGATCATGGTGGATTTCATTGACTTTTCTCCTCAAAAGCAGGAGCGCGAACGCCGTGCGTACGCCCGGGACAAGGATCCGATTCAGGCGCAATCCGCAGAAGCTCCGCTTCTCCAAACGTTTTTATTGTCTTCAGCGGCGGTCCTTCCGCTGAACAGCCATTCATTCTAGGCCTGTCATAATCCAGATCAACTAGGGACTTTTCCCTACAACGCGGGCATCGACCTGTCCCCGTGCGAAATGGAATCTGCCTAGCCTTAAGGCGACAACGCGAAAATGATGCCGTTCGAGATGCAGGCAACATGCCGGCGCCTTAGAATGGCGGTATCCGAACTTCCTGTTTTGGACCATGCAGCAAACTCGTTCCACACTCTCGGGCCTTCTTCTTGCGCTCGTCGCCGTGGCCGCCTGGGGCCTTTCCTATATTGCGACGGAGTATCTCTACACGCAGGGCCTCGGCCCCTTCGCCGTTCTAACGATCCGCACATTCCTTGCATATGCCGTTCTGGCAGCGCTCTCCCACAAGCAGATCTTTGCCGACACGCTCATGGACGAAGCGAAGTTCGCGCTGCTGGGCGTGGCGTGCATTCCGTTCTACCACGGACTTGAAAATCTGGCCCTTCAGGAAACGAACGCCGGCACGGTTGCGGCGATCATGGCCGCCGCGCCGCTCTTTACGGCCTTTGTCGTCATCGTGCTCCACCACAGATTCCGCCTTCACTGGATGACGAAGCTCGGCATCGTGACGGTTGCGACCGGCATGTGCCTCGTGTGGTTCGACAACCACGTGATCCAGAACCTGCCGCAGGCGGGCTTTCTTCTCTCGCTCGGCGCGGCGCTCGCGTGGGCGGTATATTCGGCACTTTTGAAGAGCGTCCACAAGTACGGCGCGGTCTTCATGGCCCGCAAGACCTTCGGATGGGGCCTGGCGGCCGTCATTCCCTTCTATCTGCAGGAAGATGCGGCCGGCCTTTATGCCGTCGCCGATCCGGTCTGCGCAGCGCTCCTCGTCTTCCTTGCCGTCGGGCCCACGACGCTCTGCACGCTCCTTTGGCAGCGGGCCGCCCAGGAAGCGGGCGCACAGCAGATCCGCAGCCTTCTCTTCCTCATCCCGATCATCACCATGATCGCGAGCCTCGTCATCCTCGACGAAACCGTCACGTTCGTGG
>JAXZEJ010000099.1:0-1314 GCA_037424205.1 bacterium
CGGCACGACGCTCGGCATGATGATCGCCGACGCCCCCGCCGTCTTCATCGGCAACAAGCTCGCCGAACGCCTCTCGATGAAGCTCATGCGGCAAATCGCGGCCGTCGTCTTCGCAATCCTCGCCGTCGCAGCCTTCTTCGGCTACTGATCGCCATGCGTCCGGCCGCTTCGGCCGGACAGTACGGACGAAAAAAAAGCCCGCGATCTTTCGACTACGGGCTGTCAAGTATCCAACCAAAAGGAGCGGAAAATCAGTCGCCTTAAAGCGTCGTTCTCCGATATGGTTACTTTACCCGACCTCGACCCCGATGAGGTTTCATTCTGCCGAGCAAATGTAACAAGAATTCAGGTGAAACCCTTAGGGTCTTAGTAATTACCCTCCCTACCCATCTGCATTTCCCATCAGCACAGGCGCTTTCAATGGTTTGCGTAGCCGTCTAAGCACTTTGTATTAGACACATCTTGTTACAAACCTAGGGTTTTCCCACACCTTGACATTGACATCATTTTGGAGAAAACCGGTTTGCCGAAGCTAGTCGAAACCTCGCCTGATCGCCCGGCGACAGTGAAAAATGCAAAAAAATCCTGCGCCGGAGAAAAGCTCCCGGCGCAGGATTCGAATATCAGGCGATCCGGCAAAACGCCGGTACGAGTCTTACTGCTCGCCTTCGGTCTTCTTGGGCGCGACCGGACGGTAGGCGCACATCATTTCAGCCTGAGCGGCGACCTTGCCGTCAACGCGGGCGACGGCTTCGAAGATGCCGAGGCCGAGCTTCGAGCGGATGAACTTGCCTTCGATGATGAGCTGGTCGCCGGGCTGGACGACCTGCTTGAAGCGGGCCTTGTCGATGCCGGCGAAGTAGAAGAGCGAGTTCTTGCGGTCCGTGCCTTCGGGAAGCCGGGAGAGCGCGGCGATGGCGCAGGCCTGTGCCATTGCTTCGATGATCAGAACGCCGGGCATGACGGGCACATTGGGGAAGTGGCCCGTGAACTGAGGTTCATTGGCGGTGACGTTCTTCAGGGCAACGACGCGGCCGGCCTCGACATCGAGCTCGAGAATGCGGTCGATGAGAAGGAACGGAAAGCGGTGCGGAAGAATATCCATGATGTCACGGATGTCGAGCGTACTCATGTTGGGCGTAACCTCTAAGAAAAAAATGGGCCTTGCGTGCGGCGGGATGCCTCCGATCTCCGGAGAGCATCCCTCTATTGTCGCGCTTTTTGAAAAATTATTCTTCGGCAGAACGGATTAACGCTTCAAGCTCGGCCATGCGGCTCGAGAGCGCCTTGAGCTCCTTGCGCATGGCAGGCAGG
>JAXZEJ010000100.1:0-3769 GCA_037424205.1 bacterium
ATGAAAAAAAGCGGCGCACAGAATCTACAGTTTACGCGCATCGGTGAGCGTTTGGTGAAGGACGGCGCGTTTTGATGCCGGAAAGGAAACGGCCCGATCCTTTGGGAAAAGGACGGGCCGTCATATCCTTACGCGTGATCGCGAATCCAGCTCTGGAGTTCGGAGATCGTGATGAAGGTCATGCCGTGGGCCTTCGCAAATTCTGCGAGCTCGGGCGTACGCATCATATGGCCGTCGTCGGCCATGATTTCGCAGCACAGGCCGCAGGGCGCGAGGCCGGCAAGGCGGCAGAGGTCGACGGTCGCCTCCGTGTGGCCGTTGCGCTCGAGAACGCCGCCCGTCTTGGCGCGAAGCGGGAACATGTGGCCGGGACGGCGGAAGTCTTCGGGACGCGTGTCGGGACAAACGGCGGCAAGCGCCGTGACGGAGCGCTCGAAGGCGGAGATGCCCGTCGTGGTGTCGACGTGGTCGATGCTGACGGTAAAGGCCGTTTCGTGGTTGTCGGTGTTCCTGGCAACCATAGGCGCAAGGTCGAGCTTGTCGCAGAGTTCGCCCGACATCGGCATGCAGATGAGGCCGCGGCCGTACATGGCCATGAAGTTGATGTTTTCGGACGTGGCGAACTCGCCCGCGCAGATGAAGTCGCCTTCGTTCTCGCGGTCGGGATCGTCGGTGACGAGGATGATCTTGCCGGCGCGGAGGTCTTCCAGCGCCTTTTCAATGGTGTCGAACGTGATGGACATTGCTTGTCTTCCGGTCCGAAGCAGAGCTTCGGGATTGTGGATTGAACAAGGGCCCCGGGCGTTCGCTCGAAATCGAGGCAAAAAAACGCCCTGAACCCGGTTCTGCCGTACGTTCAGGGCTGCAATTGGGAAGAGTATGCGCAAAAGCGCACGGCGGGCGCACCAACGGCGTCAGTCGTCTCAATCGCAAATCTTCTTTCATCCGGACTGTACCGTCGGCTTCGGAGTTTCACCGAATCATGCCTTCCCGAAGGATGGCTCGCGGGCTTTACCGCCGGTAGGGAATTGCACCCTGCCCTGAAGATTGCTTTGTCAATTCTTGCTAAAAGAAAGGCGTTTGTCAAGGAAGTGACGTGTTGACGGCATGGAACGGACAAAAGAAAACGGGCGTTCGCCCGAAGGTGAACGCCCGTTGGAGGCTTTATACCGTTTTCCTTAGGAGACGTGCATTAGAACACGATCTTGGCCATGAGGAAGCCGAACGGGATGGCGGCGATGAGGCCGAGGCAGCCCGGGAGGAAGAACGGATGGTTGAACACGTACGTGCCGGACCACTTGCCCATGAAGGAGCCCGTGTCGTCGCAGGAAGCGGCGAAGGCGGAGGTCGGGTAGACGTTCGTGACGAAGATGCCGGAGACAGCGACGAAGCAGGCGCAGATCATGGCGGCGTCACAGCCGAGGGAGGCGGCAACCGGAACCAGGAGAGCGGAGGTGGCACCCTGCGAGAAGAGCAGAGCGGACACGCAGAAGAACGCAGCAGCGAGGAGACCCGGGTACTGGCCGAGGAGGACCGTGGCCTGTTCCTTAATGGACGGAATGTAGATGTCGATAACCGTGGAAGCGAGCCAGCAGATGCCGAGAATCACGATGAGGGATTCATAGCCGCCCTTGAAGATCGAGGAATGCTTGATCTTGGTGAGGTCGACGTCGCAGAACCAGTACATCAGCATCGAGATGCAGAGCATCGTGATGACGATGATGTCGCGGGAACCGAGGGTGTGGCCGATTTCCTTCTTGAAGAGGAGCATGGCAACAATGAAGACCACGGAGAGGAGGAAGATCACGACGGAGAGCTTGGCACCCTTCGGGAGCGGAGCTTCACGCTGCTCGCTGGAGGTCATGGCGACGAGGCCGGCCTTCATGCGCTGCTGGAAGATCGGATCCTTTTCGAGGTCAACGCCCTGGAAGGAGGAGATGAGCGAAGCGACGGCGGCGCCGAAGAGGCCGGCCGGCAGAATCACGCAGAGAACCTGACCAAAGGAGACGCCCATGCCTTCAACGACAACCCACATGGCGGCGGTAGCGGCCGAAATCGGGGAAGCGGAAATGGCGATCTGGGAGGCAACGACGGCGGACGTAAGCGGCTGGGACGGACGAACGCCGTTCTGCTTGGCCACTTCCTGAATAACGTTCAGGATGGACATCGTCGTGAAGCCCGTGCCGGAGAGGATCGTCAGAAGGAAGGCGAGAGCCGGAGCGAGGACGTTGATGTACTTCGGATTGGCGCGAAGAACACGGGAGGCAACGCGAACCATGTAGTCCATGCCGCCGGCAACGTGCATGACGGAGCAGGCGAACAGAACGGACATGATGATGAGGATCACGTCGAGGGGCATGGGACCCGGCGGGATGCCGAGGCAGAAGACGGCAATAGCCATGCCGAAGCCGCCGGCCATGCCGACGCCGATGCCGCCGAGCTTGGCGGCATAGATGATGCACGCGAATAGCAGTGCAAAGTGAATGTAGACCATATGATCTCCTTTGGCTGTAAGACCCAGCGGCCTCGCGAGAGGTCAGGAGGGACCTGTAACTTTTGTTTACGGAGCGAAATTTAATCGACAGGTCTCTTTTGGTCAACGGGGTTAACCGCAGGAAACCCCTCTTTTTTCTGTCTTTGAGGGAAAACGATCCTTCGGGTTTTCCTGTAGAAGGAATGCGGCATCCCTTTGTTTTTGCCTAGAGCGACAGGGAGATCGGAGATGTTTCAGGGTTGTTTGAAGGGCTCCCGTCAAGGGCTTGCCAAGCATCAGTATTTTCCCGTAATGGAGATTTAAAGACTGCGGACAAACGCTAGGTTTCAGGGAATTTTGGTTTTACAGCTGCACTTCGGGAGAAACGACGCTTCCTTCAAGCTGTCGCACAAAAGCCAAAAGTTGCGTAGAAATACGCATTTTTTCGCGAGGTTCTTGCTACTGATGCCGGAGTTACATTTGGTTACGCGAGATGTCGGAAAACTGTTTCTTCAGGCGTCATGATTGAGCTGGCGATCCGGCCGAGGTGTTGCAGGCGGGATATCAGAATGGAGGAAACATAATGAACAAACACGCTCTTATTCTCGACGCAGGCTGCGAGTTCGGCGGCTGCGGCGGCAGTCTGAACCATGCATTTGCCGATCTGGCCGGCAAAACGCTTGAGTCTCTTGGCTGGACGGTTGAGACGACGCGCATCGAGGACGGCTGGGATGTGTCCGAGGAGGCCGGCAAGGTTCTGCGGTCGGACTTCATCCTCGTGCAGACGCCGGGCTGGTGGTATTCGACGCTGTGGCAGTTCAAGAAGTACGAGGACGAGGTGTTCTGTCATCCGTCGGTCATGTGTCCGGACGGCCGTGTTCCGAACGATCCGGCCGCGCATTACGGCACGGCAGGCGTGCATGTGAACAAGCACTACATGCTTTCGAGTACGTGGCATGCGCCTCGCGAAGCCTTCACGGCGCCGGATCAGTTCTTTGCGGGCGCCGGCATCGACGCGGTCTTCCTGCCGATTCATGCAACGTTCCGCTATCTTGGCATGAAGCCTCTGGCCTCCTTCATGGCCAACGACGTCATCGTGAATCCTCAGCTTGAGGAAGACTTCGAGCGATTCGTCGGGCACTTGAGGACCGAGCTCGCGAAGATTCCTTGACGATTGTCTCGCTCGAATAAAAGAAGGGCGCCGAATCTCGTGACGGGACCGGCGCCTGTCTTGTCTTTGGCCGTCTCCGGCTTACTTCGCCTCAGGCCAGCGTTCGGCGATCCAGGCGGTCATGA
>JAXZEJ010000101.1:0-6854 GCA_037424205.1 bacterium
CATGGGCTCGGGGCTCGGCGGCTGCGTCGCGCTCATCACCGACGGGCGCTTCTCGGGCGCAACCCGAGGCGCCGCCATCGGCCACGTTTCACCCGAAGCGGCCGTGGGCGGCCCGATCGGCCTGCTTGAAGAGGGAGACATGCTCACGATCAACATTCCCGAGAACACGATCAAAGTCGACCTCTCCGACGAAGAGCTCGCGCGACGCAGGGCGGCCTGGAAGCCGCGCGCCCCGCGCATCACGACGGGCTACCTCTCCCGCTACGCCAAGCTCGTCACTTCCGGCATGAGCGGCGCCGTATTGGTCTGATCGCTTGAATTTTCGAAGTCGTCTGTCCGGCGGCCGCCCGAGCGGCCGCGGGATGGGGAAGGCCCGCCTTCACGACAGGTTCCGGTGCAGGCGGGCTTTGTTTTGGCTCCGTTTCCGGCTTATGGAAACGGGGCCTCTTTTTATTCCGGCGAACAAAGAAAGGCCGGCCGCCCGAAAGGATTCGGACGGCCGGCCCGGCGCCGAGGAGCGTGTTGTTGTAGGTTTAGCCGAAGAAGATCATGTTCGCAACGAGCGTGGCGATCATGCCTGCGGTCATCGGGATCCAGGTGCGGCGCACGACGGCCATAGGCGAGATGCCTGCGGCGCCCGCGACGGCGATGATGACGCCGGCGACCGGACTCATGGCGCGGAGCATGCCGGAGGCGAACTGCATCGGCGTGACGAGAGCGGCGACGGAGCCGCCGAGGCCTGCGGCAACGTCGGGAGCGAGCGAGGCGAAGGACGAGTAGGCGCCGACGCCGGAACCGGTGAGGAAGGTGACGGCGGAGACGATGGCCGTGAGGATCACGGTCATGACGGCCATGCCCGCGCCGATGCCATGGGCGGAGTTGATGAGCGCATCGATGAGGCCGGAGACCTTGAGGCCGGTAGCGAAGAATTCGGCGCAGATGATCAGCGCGACGATGCCGGCGAACATCTTGCCCATGGACTGGAACATGGCCATGGCGTCCTTGAAGACCTTTTTGACGGACTTCGTGCGGATGATTTCGATGATGACGACGGCTGTCCAGACCATGAAGAGCGCGGAAATCGTGTCAAGCTTGATGGATGCGACGACGAGCTTCGAGAAGACGATCAGAAGGACGATCGGCAGCACCGGGAAGACGGCGTACCACTTCGGGGCCGCGGGTGCGTCGGAGGCCTTCACTTCGGCCGCTTCGGCATAGACGTCGTCGTTCTTCTTGTCGTAGTAGCGCTGCACGAAGTAGTGGGCGATGCACACGACGATGATCGTCGGGACGGCAAGAACGAGCTGGTACTGGACCAGGTAGATGATCGGGTCGAGGTTCGCGACCTTGGCGGCGAGGTTGGCGGTGCCGGCGGTCGGCGCGAAGGTCATGCCGGCGGACGTGCCGATCACGGCCGCGGCCGAGGCGGCGGAGGTGCCGACGGCCTTGAGGATCGGGAAGAGCGCGACGAGAAGCAGCATGGCGAGGCCGGCTGCGGACGGGATGACCATCACGAGGATCTGGCCGACGATGTAGCCGCCCACAAGGACGAGATACGGCGCCTTGAGCATGCTGAGCGGCTTGACGGCGATGTCGACGAGCGCACGGGCGGCCCCGATGCGGTCCATGTAGGCCGCAAAGCCGCCGGCCGTCATGTGGAGGAAGCCGCTGCCGGAGCTCTGCTTCGTGGCGCTGCTCTGGAGCGGGGTGAAGATGTCGAAGAGGAAGAAGCCCGACGGCTTGACGCCCTTGGGCAGGAAGGAGGCGTCGGTGAGGCCCGCCGCGCAGAGCAGCAGGACAAGACCTGCGAAAAGCAGGACCATGTGCGTCTGATAGCGCTTGATGAGCGCCCAGCCCGCAACGATCGTCACGGCGACCGCAATCCAGGGCATGAGTGATTGCATGATGTGGTTCTCCAAATTTTATGATCGGTCTTTGGTTGGATGAAGCGAATGGTCAGAGGAGCTTGGCGAAGGCTTCGTTGAGGTTTTCGAGCGCCCGGGCGATGCGGGCTTCTTCGGATTCGCGGGCGGCTCGGAAGGCTGACAGGCGCGCGAGGTCGGCGTCCAGCATCTTCGAGACTTCGGCGGGCGAGGCGCTTCCGGCGGTGCGCCGTGCGGCCACGATGCTGCGCGGGTCAAGCGCGGCATGGAATTCGTCTTCGCTCATCGGAAGCTCGGCAGGCCCCTCCGGGTATTCCTCGGCGATTTCCTCGCGGTAGATGCGCTGCATCTCGGCGTACGGGAATTCGAGCGGAAGAACGTTGTTGGCGCGCGCCCAACTCACCATTCGGCTGGCCATGTGATGGCCGATGCGGAAGGGAAGACCGTGATCCCGCATCAGGCGGTCGGCGATTTCCTGAGACGCAGTCCAGTCGCTGTTGAGCTCCTCAAGGGCGCGTTCCGGGTTGATCGTGAGAGCTGCGAGCACCTTGCGGAACCGCGCGAGCATCGTCATGGCGGTCTTCATCATGCGGGCGTTCTTCTCGACGCGCTTGCCGTCGACCATGCCGGGCACGACGTTGTGCGCGCGAAGGAAGGCCGCGTTCATCTCGCCGATGACGTCCGAGCAGTCCTCGCGGCAGTTGTTCATGAGGCCCGGATTGCGCTTCTGCGGCATGGCGGAGGAGACGTAGGTGTTTTCGCCGCCTTCCTGCAGGATGATCCAGGGACGGGGCTGGGCGTACTGAACCATGATGTCGTTGATCATCGAGCCGATGCGGACGGCCGCGGCGGCGAGCTCCGAGGCGATCTCGAGCGGCATGTCGACGGGCGCGAGGCTCGTCGCGTCAAGCGCATTCTCGACGGGGCGTTCGAAGCCGAGGGCATGGGCCATCGCGTCGCGGTCAAGCGGCCAGCACGTGCCGTTGAGCACCGTGGCGCCCATGGCGGACATGTTGAAGCGTTCGAAGCTCTCGGAAAGCCGCTCGCGAACGCGAAGGAGCGACGCGGCGATGCCGAGGAGGCTGTGTGCGTAGGAGGTGGGCTGTGCGGCCACGCCGTTCGTGTAGCTGGGCACGATCGTGTTGCGGTGGCGGTCGGCCAGTTCCAGCAGATCGCCGATCACGTCCTCGAGTCCGGCGGCGAATTCAAGCGTTTCGTCGCGAAGAATGGCGGTGCGCTGCGTGGAGAGAATATCCTGGCTGGAGCGGCCGGCATGAATGGCGGTCACGCCCTGGCCGGCGGCCTTGATGAGCATCGGCTCCCAGGCAATGTAGCTCTTGACGCGAAGCGAGGGATCCGCGTCGCCCTGAGCTTCGACCGCCGAAATGCCGGCGGCGGCCCGGCGGGCAAGATCCTCGCCGAATTGGCCGCTGCGCAGACCCGTGACGACGGTCGCACGGTTGATGGCGTTGAGCCAGAAGAATTCGTCCTTTTTCATTTATGGTCCTTTCTGCGGCTCCGGTCATGAGCCGACGTGCGTTGACGACGGTGAGAGTTTGACGTTGCGCGGCGGTGTCCACAACGCCTGTTAAAGCAAAATTACTTTGCGGAAATCGCAAAATAAGGGGATCGACCGAAGTCGAACGACTCCTTATGATTGGCGTTGTCAACCAATCGGATTTTCGGAATAGTCCTCATGAGTAGAACGGATGATCTGACGGCCTGGCGGGCCTTCGTGACCTTTGCAAGAAGCGGCACGCTCACTTCCGCCGCCAAAGCGCTTGACGTCGAGGTTTCAAGCCTTTCAAGATCCATCGCGGGATTGGAAAAGGCGCTCGGATGCGAGCTGATCCGCCACAATACGAGGCCTCTGCAGCTTACCGATGCGGGCAGGACCGCCCTGAAGAGAATGGAGACGATTCTCCGGGCGCACGATGCCTTGATGGAGGCGCTCGTCGACGACAACCGGGCGCTGGCGGGCCGCGTGAGGCTCTCCTCCGCGCCGGGCTTCGCCACCCGAAGGCTGGTGCCCTTCATCAGGATGTTTACGGAGGCGCATCCGGGCATTTCGGTCGACATTCAGACGGGCGGAACGGAGGCCGATGTTGCCAAGGGCTTCGTCGACGTGGCCGTGCTGACGGGCGAGCCGACGATGCCGGGCCTGGTGTACGTAAGCCGCGGCCGGAACGTGTACCTGCCCGTGGCGAGTCCCGAATACATCAGCAGAAACGGCCTTCCGGTCACGCCCGAGCAGCTGAAGAGCCATCGCGGCTACATCTATGCGGGTCCCGTGAGGCCTGAAACCAAGGTGCTTCATCGAGGCGCGGCAAGCGCGCCGGTGGAGTACGGAACGGCCGTGCGATCGACCGACGTGCTGGCCATCCGCGAGGCGGTTCTCGCAGGCATGGGCGTGGCGGCCGACATGCCGCTCGTTCAGATTCACGAAGACTTGGCCGAGGGACGTCTTGTGCCGATTCTGCCGGGCTGGTCCCGTCCGCCCGTCGAGTGCTTCGTCGTGACGAACCGTGATGCCTGGCACATGAAGCGCGTGCGCATTTTCTTCGAATGGTTTGCGGCCATGATGCGCAATACGTTTGCGGGTTATGAGAAGGCGGTGAGCTCCGTCGTGGGCCTGCCACCCGACAATCCGCCCTTTGACCGTACGGAAATACGGTTTACGGAAACGAGACGGCGGAGCCGCTGAAGCCCCGATTGCATGAAGCGCCCGACTTCGAAAAGAGGCGCTTCATGAACGAGGCTGTTCGGTTGGCGGTTCCTTACTTCCAGCCGTAGAATTCGGCTGCAACTCGCCACGCAAGCTTCTGCAGGAAGGCGGCGTCTTCGGGCTTCAGAGGCTTTTCGCATTCGCCGAGAAAGTCAAGTCCTTCCGGCGAGGTCTTGAAGAGAAGCGAGTAGACGAGCGCGCCGTAGAGGTAGGAGCCCGCGGCTGTCGGGTGGCTCTTGTCTGCCTGATGAAGGATGAGGTCCGGCCGCTCCTTCAGGCTTTCGGCGAAGGCAAGACCCACGGGCAGAACGACGGCGTTGTTCCTGTTGGCTTCGGTGATGATGCTGTCGGCAAGGCGGCGCGTATCCTTGTCCATCTTGTCGGCGCGCGCCCAGGTGTCGACCACGACGGGCACGGAGCCTTTGGCGCGGATCGTTTCGACGTGCCGCCTGAGGTGCTTCCGGAAGGTTTCAACGCGAGTCTTGGCAATGGGCTCGGTCGACATGGCCTGCAGAAAGACGACGTCGAACATTTTGTCGGTGCCGTTGACGACATACGGATCCATCTCGTGCGGCGAGAGATAGTCTTCGAGGTTGTGGTAGCTCAGCATTCCCGAACTGATGGTCTGCAGGCGCGCCTTCCAGGTGCGGTTGGCCGCGCGGGCGAGGCCGCGGACGTAGCCGTGCACGCCGCAGTTGTAGAAGGAGTAGGAATTGCCGACGTAGAGGCCGGTCGTCGGATTTGTGATGCCGAGTTCGGTAACTTTGGGCGTCACGCCGGTTTCAAGCGCCTGAGCGCCGGTCGAAAGCGCAAGCGAAGCCAGAAGCGAAAGAGCGAGCTTCCTCATGTTTTTCCTCCTTTAAGGCCGGTTGGTTTTCGGGGCGGCCCGATGGGTCGGAGGACAATCTAGCAAAGGGGAGTCCTCGGGAAAACCATCTTGAGGACAAAGTCATTTTGCGCAGGATGCAAGATGCAAAACGTACCGGCGGGTGATGAGGCGAATGCGTCCGTTGTGCAATCATGCCAAAATGAAAAAAAAGTCCCATCAACATCAGGCTTTCCTCAGGGCAACGAAAAAGAAATCAACGGACTGCCGCCAGTACCGAATCGGCGACTTTGCCCGCTATATGGGCGTCACATCCGAATTCCTGAAGCACTATCAGGAAAGCGGCCTTATCGACGTCAACCAGCGCGCCAGCGGCTACCGGTATTACGGCTTCGACCAGTCGGCCCGCATTCTGCAGTACATGCGGCTTCGCAACTACGGCATGAGCCTGAAGGAGATGCCGGGCTTTCTGACGGGCACGGTCGAGGAGGCTGTTGATTTCCTCGATCAAAAGACCGATGAGATGCGAAGGCAGATCGCTCGCATGCAGGCCGTTGTTGAGGAGCACGAAAGGCTTCGCGTCTGGTACGAGGAGCGGCGTCTAAAGCCCATCGACTGGGAGATCTGCAATGTGGAGCCATGCTGGTTTCTGTATCACACGAGCAGCCGGGATTTTCTCGAGAGCGAGAGCATCTACGACATTTTGAAGGATTGGGGCGTCTGGCTTCCCGTCACGAAGTCGGCGATGTGCGTTTCGCCGTCGCTTGAGCCCGACGCGTCCCATTTGCATTGGGGATTTGCGGTTCGCGAGTCCTTGATCAAGCGATACGGCCTTCCCGTCAATGAGGCGGTGCGGCGCATGGTGTTCGGAAAGGCCTTTGTCTATCACTTCAGCGGACTGCCCAACGGATTTCTGAGGGCCGACATTGCGTCCGGACGCCATCCCGCGTTCCTCAAGATGAAGGAGCTGGGCTTTGAGCAGGCGGGCGATGCGCTGATCGTGCACGAGATGCAGCTCACGGACGAAGGCGACCGACGAATCTGCGTCGGACGCTGCATCATCCCGATTAAGGATTGATGCGGAAAATAACAAAAAAAAGGGGGGCGGCCGCGAGGCCGTCCCCTGTTTATTAATTATTGATTGTGCGTAGTGTTTGTTGTGAGCCTGATTTCTTCAGCTCAGGCCTCGGAGGAGCCGGTTTCCCGGGAGTTCATCAGAACTTGTGCGTGATGCCGCAGATCCATTCGTAGTCGTTCTCGACGGCCGTGGGCTTGGCGGCCTCGTAGGCAGCAGAGAAGTCGTTGTGGATCCAGCCGGCGGCCGTGTAGAGCGTCGTGCGGCGGGAGAGCGAGTAGGCGTAGCCGACGGCCGTCTGGTACGTCTTCATCGTCTTGTCGCTCTCATGGCTGCCCTCGAAGA
>JAXZEJ010000102.1:0-7543 GCA_037424205.1 bacterium
TCACGCTCGGCAACGACGGCTCCTTCCACCCGGCCGTGGCCGAAAGCTGGACGATCTCGCCCGACGGCCGCGTCTACACCTTCAAGATCCGTGAGGGCATGACCTTCACCGACGGCGAAAAGCTTGACGCCTTCGCCGTGCAGGCCAACTTCGACGCGCTCATCGACAACAAGAAGCGCCACACCTGGCTCGAGATGATGCGCCTGCTCGTCTCGGCCAAGGCGACCGACTCGACGACCTTCGTCATCGAGATGAAGGAGCCCTACTATCCGATGCTCACCGAGCTCGCCGTCACGCGTCCCTTCGCCTTCGTGAGTCCGAAGGTGATGAGGGACGGCAAGACGAAGGACGGCCTTACGGCCTTCGTGGGCTCGGGTCCCTGGAAGCTCGTCGAGCACGTGGTCGACGAATATTCCGTCTTCGAGCGCAACGAAAGCTACTGGGGCAGGAAGCCCGCCTTCCGCCGCGTCGTCGTCAAGGTGATTCCCGACAACCAGACCCGCATCCTCGCGCTCGAAAAGGGCGAGGCCGACCTGATCTGGGGCAAGAACATGGTGGACGCGGATGCGCTCAACAAGTACCGCAACTCCGATAAGTTCGGCATCGCGGTTTCCGCGCCGACGTCGACGCGCCACATCGTGCTCAATACGAACAATGAGTTCCTCGCCGACGTCAAGGTGCGCCGCGCGCTGCAGCACGCGACCAACAAGAAGGTCATCTCCCAGGGCGTCTTCCACGGCTTCGAGCCGCCCGCCGACACGCTCTATTCGCCCGAGCTGCCTTACTGCGACGTCAAGCTCGAGCCCTTCGTCTACGACATGAAGCTCGCCGCCAAGCTCCTTGAGGAAGCGGGCTACAAGCGCGACGGCCGCCGCGCGCCGCTCGTCAAGAACGGCAGGCAGCTTGCCCTCAACCTGCTCTACAACGCCAATTCGGTGTCCGAAAAGACCATTGCCGAATACCTGCAGAGCGAGTTTGGCAAGCTCGGCGTCGTCGTCACGATCCGCGGCGAAGAGGAGCAGTCCTACCGCGACAACATGAAGAACGGCAAGTTCGACATGGTGTTCAACATCTGCTGGGGCACGCCCTACGACCCGCAGAGCTCGCTCGCCGCCATGCGCCAGCGCGTCTACGGCGACTACGCCGCGCAGCTCGGCCTGCCCGACAAGGCCCAGATCGACGCGCACATCACGGAGATCCTCACGTCGACCGACGAAGCCAAGCGTCGCGAGCTCTACAACTACGTGCTCAAGCACCTGCACGACGACGCGGTCTACATCCCGATCACGTACGAAACCAACAAGGCGCTCTTCCGCAAGACCGTTGCCAATGTGGGCTTCCTCTCGAATCAGTACGAGGTGCCCTTCGGCGACATGACCTACGCGGGTTGATCGTCCCCTCCCAAGCCGCCGGGCCCGGATTCGTCCGGGCCCGGTCCGCACCGTCCGCCGCCCCTTTGACGCGTGGTTCGGGCGGCGCCCCTCGTTCGAATCCGCGCGCGAATCCGGCGCACGGAACATAAGAAAATGAAGCAATACGTCATCAAGAGGCTGCTCGCCACCGTGCCGCTTCTTCTCATCATTTCGTTTCTCTGCTTCTGCTTCATCAATCTGATTCCCTCCGATCCGGCCGAAGTGGCGCTTCGCATGCGACAGACGCCGATCATCACGGAGGAGGCGATTGCCGAAGTCAGAAAGGAGCTCGGCCTTGACCAGCCGTTTTTCATCCGCTACGCGAGCTGGCTCTGGAATTGCCTGCAGGGCGACTTCGGGGTAAGCTACACCAACCCCGCGCGCACCGTGCTCGGCGAACTCTCGCGCTGCCTGCCGGCGACGCTCTCGCTCGCGGGATTGTCGCTCGTCTATGTGATCGCGCTCAGCCTGCCGATCGGCTTTCTCTCCGCCGTGTACAAAGACAGCTGGTTCGACCGCATCATGCGCGGCATCGTCTTCGCGACGACCGCCATGCCCGCCTACTGGGTCGGGCTTTTGCTCATCTGGCTCGTCTCGATCAAGATGGATCTACTGCCCACGTCGGGATCGGGCAGCTTAGCGCACCTGATCCTGCCCGCCTTCACGGTCGCGCTCACCTACATCTCGACCTACATCCGCCTCATCCGCAACAACATGCTCGAGAACATGCGCGAGGACTACGTGCTCTACGCCAACGTGCGCGGCCTCAAGCAGCGCGCGATTCTCGTGCGGCACGTGCTCAAGAATTCGCTCCAGAGCTGCGTGACCGCCATCGGCATGAGCATTCCGCAGCTCATCGCCGGCACGATCGTCGTTGAGAACGTGTTCGCCTGGCCGGGGCTCGGCAAGCTCTGCATCACCTCGATCTTCAACCGCGACTATCCGGTGATCCAGGCCTACGTGCTTCTCATGGGCGTGCTCTTCGTGCTCTTCAATCTGCTTTTCGACATCATCCAGTGCGCCGCCGACCCGCGCCTGCGTCAGGAGGAGGCCCGATAAATGCTCAAGGTCTTTTTGCGCAGCCCGGTCACTCAGGTCTGCCTGTTCATCATCATCGCGACGGCGCTCCTCGGTCTCTTCGCGCCCTGGATCGCGCCGCACGATCCGTATGAGAACAACATTCTCATGAAGTTCGCGCCGCCGAGCGCTGAGTACTGGCTCGGCACCGACCAGCTCGGGCGCTGCGTCTTCTCGCGCATGCTCTACGGCATTCGTCCGACGCTGTTTCTCTCGATCCTCACCATGCTCGGCACGATCGGACTCGGGCTTCTGATGGGCGTGCTCGCGGGCTACATGCGCGGTCCGGTCGACGAGATCATCATGCGCATCGTCGACGTGATGCTCTCCTTCCCCTCGCAGATCATGATTCTCGCGGTGGTGGCGCTCCTCGGCGTCGACATCCAGAACGTCGTCATCGCCAACATCTTCATCAAGTGGGCGTGGTACGCCCGCATGATTCGCACGGCTGTCGTGAAGTACACGGGGAGCAACTTCGTGCTCTTCTCGCGCTCGATCGGCTCGGGCGACGGCTACATCATGTCGCGGCACATGCTGCCCTGCATTTCGGCCGAGCTCGCCGTGCTCGCCTCGCTCGACACGGGCTGGGCCATTCTCAACATCTCGACACTGAGCTTCCTCGGCCTCGGCGTCCAGGCGCCCACGCCCGAATGGGGCGGCATGCTCAACGAAGCCAAGAACGTGATGGTGTCCAATCCCGAACAGATGCTCGTGCCGGGCATTGCCGTCGTGGTGCTCGTGGGCGCCTTCAATCTGTTGGGCGACAGCATCCGCGACGCACTCGATCCCAAGGAGGTCCGCCTGTGACGAACATTCGGACGAACGACGCCGGGGCCGCGCCGGTTCTGAGCGTGGACAATCTCAACGTCGTCTTTCATCAGGACAAGAAGTCGGCCCACATCGTGAAGGACGTGAGCTTTTCCGTGAGCGCCGGGCGCTGCCTCGGCATTCTCGGCGAGTCGGGCTCGGGCAAGTCGATGTCGTGCAAGGCCGTGCTGAGGCTGCTTGACAAAAACTTCGAGGTGACCGGGCGCGTGACCTTCAAGGGCGAGGACCTGACGGCGAAGTCGGGTGAGGAGATCCGCCGCATGCGCGGCTCGCGCATCACGATGGTGCTCCAGAACCCGATGAACTGCTTTGATCCGCTCTACCGCATCGGCGACCAGATGGCCGAGACCTTCGCCGAGCATACCGACTGGAGCGCCTCGCGCATTCGCAGGGAAAGCCTCGCGGTGCTCGAGCAGATGCGCATCCGCAATCCCGAGGAAGTGCTTCGCAAGTATCCCCATCAGCTCTCGGGCGGGATGCTGCAGCGCGTGATGATCGGGCTCGCGATCAAGCTCGAGCCCGACCTCATCGTCTGCGACGAGCCGACGACCGCGATCGACTCGATCAGTCGCTACGCGATCATGCAGGAGTTTCTGCGCATCAAGGAGACGACGAAGGCCGCGATGATCTTCATCTCGCACGACCTCGGCGTGCTCAACATGATCGCCGACGAGCTCGTCGTCATGTACCGCGGGCGCATCACCGAGTCGGGCACGCCCGAAGAGGTCTTCGAGCACGCGCGCGATCCGTACACGCGCGAGCTCATCGACCGCCACTGCGAAGTCATGAAGGCCTTCAGGGCCGCCACCCGGACGGGAGAACAACATGCTGCTTGAAGCCAGGGACATCATTGTGTCGTTTCGCAAGGAAAACCAGACGCGCCTCTTCGGCCGGGAGCGCGCGACGGTGCTCCACGGCTTGAGCCTCGGGCTCGAGAAGGGCGAGTGCCTCGGGATCATCGGCGAGTCGGGCTCGGGCAAGTCGACGCTCGGACGCGTGCTCTGCGGGCTGCTCAAGCCCGATTCGGGCGAGGTGTTCTTGGACGGCACGCCGCTTTACGGCCCGCGTACGCCCGAGCGCCTCGCGAAGATCTGCAACCGCATCGCCATCGTCTTTCAGGACTACACAACGTCGGTCAACCCGCGCTTTCGCGTCTCGACGATCCTGCACGAGTCATTCCGCGCGCTTCGCCGCGCGGGCCGGACGATCTCGCCCGAGGAGGAGTACCGGCGCGGCTGCGAACTTCTCGAGCGCGTGGGGCTCGGCGCCGCCTTCATGAACCGCTATCCGCACGAGCTCTCGGGCGGGCAGCTGCAGCGCGTGTGCATCGCGCGCGCCGTGGCGATCGAGCCCGAGGTCGTGCTCCTTGACGAGGCGGTGAGCTCGCTCGACGCTGCCACGCAGGTGCAGGTGATGGAGATGCTGCGCGACCTCGGACGCGACATCGGCCTGAGCTACCTCTTCATCACGCACGACCTGATGGCGATCACTTATTTCTGCGACCGCGTGCGCTTCATGCACAACGGCCGTTTCGTCGAGGCGGTCGACGACATGAGCCGCATCGGCGAAATTCAAAACGGCTATGCGCGCGATCTGCTCCACGCCGTCGCCGGCATCGGCGCGGTGAGAAAGTCGTCCGATGCCGAACTTGCGGCCGCGGACCTCGCCTCCGACCGGGACGCCGAAGCGGGCGCCGGACGGCCGGCTTCGCCGGGCGCGTCGCCCGTCGTCTTCTGACGGCGAGCCTCTCGATTATTTTCATAAGGACACCACCATGACCGTTTTTACTGAAACTCTCGTGGCGGGCGAAGCGCTGCCCGTCGCCGTCGTCGAAGGGCGCGAGCCCGGCCCCCGCGTGCTCGTCACGGCGGGCGTGCACGGCTGCGAATATGTCGGGATCGAAACAGCGCGGCGACTCGCGATCGAGCTCTCGAAGCGCTCGGCCGTCGTCCGCGGACGCGTGACGATCGTCGCCTGCGTCAATCCCGGGGCGATGCGCGCGCGGATCCCCGCGCTCAATCCCGCCGACGGACTCAACATCAACCGCATGTTCCCGGGCGACGCCGAAGGGAGCGCCTCGCAGCGCACGGCTGCCTGGCTCACGGATCTGCAGGACGCCCACGACTTTTACATCGACCTGCACGGCGGCGACGTTCACGAGAAGCTCTCGCCCTACGTCTACGTGCCCGGCGCGTGCGAAGAGGCCGTCACGAAGGCCGCCCGAGAGGCGGCGAAGTTCGTCGGCGTGCCCGTTCGCATTCTCTCCTCCGCCCTCACGGGCGCCTACAACAGCGCCGCCGCGCGCGGCACGCCCTCAATCCTGATCGAGCGCGGGCAGGGCGGACGCTGGTCCGAGGAGGAGGTCGCGTTCTACCGCCGGGATGTGCTCTCGGTGCTCGCGCACCTCGGTTCGGTCGATCCGGTCGACTTTCCCGACGCGCGCACGGCGCCCGTCGAACAGCGCGAGTTCAAGGCCTGGTATGACACGAGCGAAGGCGGCTTCTGGCATCCGTGCGTCGAGCCGGGCGACGAGGTGACCGAAGGCATGACGCTCGGCGAGCTCTCCGACCTCGAAGGCCGCCGCCTGCGCGAGGTCGTCGCCGTCAAGGACGGCGTCGTTCTCTACATGACCGGCACGCTCTACGCACCCGCCGGGGTCGACCTCATCGCCTACTGAGGCCGCGGGTTCAAGTTCTTCCAACCGCGCGGCCGCACCCGTCCGGGACCGCGGCCGCCCCTCCCTTTTCCCCCATCCTTCGCCGGTGGGGCAGCCCGGCTGGGCGTTCTCGGACCGCATCTCGAGGCGGGGCGCTTGCCCTGAAACGATCGAGCACTCGCATCCCGGCAAACCGTTTTAAGTCACAATATTCGGCAGCTCGTAATGTCTGAGTCCGTCTGTAACTGCTCCTTGACGCCGGTGGTGTTCCGTGCGAAAATCAATCTATCTCAGATTGTCAATCAATAGACTTTGTCTAATTAAAAGGAGATGACATGGCCAACAAGTTTTCCGGTACCGAAACCGAAAAGAATCTGCTTGCTGCATTTGCCGGCGAATCCCAGGCCCGCAACAAGTATTCCTACTTTGCCGGCGTAGCCCGCAAGGAAGGCTATGAGCAGATTGCCGAACTTTTCGAAGAAACGGCCAACAACGAACGCCAGCATGCCAAGCTTTGGTTCAGGCATCTTGGCGGCATCGGCAGCACGGCTGAAAATCTGAAGGCTGCTGCGGAAGGCGAAAACTTCGAATGGACCGACATGTACGAAGGCTTTGCCAAGACGGCCGAACGCGAGGGCTTCCCCGAGCTCGCCGCTCAGTTCCGTGCCGTGGGCGCCATCGAAAAGGCTCATGAAGAACGCTATCTGAAGCTCCTCAACAACATCGAAACCCAGAAGGTTTTCGAAAAGAGCGAAGAAGTCATGTGGCAGTGCCGCGAATGCGGTCATCTTGTCATCGGCAAGAAGGCTCCGGAAGTCTGCCCGGTCTGCGCCCATCCGCAGTCCTATCAGCAGGTTCGCGCTGAAAACTACTGATATCCGGCAGGGCTGGAAACCCGGCCCTAACGGAGCGCCTGAGGCCTCGTCAGAATGTTGACGGGGCCTTTCGTTTTGCCGTCATTCGATTCTCAAGCTGCCCGGCGGTCAGGCTTGTCGAGCGGTTCGGGCCTTTTCCATGAAGGCGAGGATCAGCTGCCAGAGCGGCAGAAACCACAAGTAGAAGGCGGCAAGGACGCAGGCGGCAGGTGCGCCTATGGAGGCGACCGGCACGGCGCCGGCGATGGACCAGGGAATGAGCGGTGCGATGACGATGGCGGTGTTTTCAAGGTCGATGGCCAACTTCTGGCGGTCCGGGCGGACTTCGTCGCAGAGCTGGTTGGTCAGCATGACGGGAAGCGCCTGATTGCACGCGATGCAGCAGGTTACGATGGCTGTCGAGAGGACTGCGCCGAACGGCGTGATGCGTGCGGCGACTTTGGGAAGAAGTCCTTTGAGGCGGGCGACGAGGCCCGTGCCCTCGAGAAGGCCCGAGTACGTCGAGGAAATGAGGATGATGGCGCAGACGGAAAGCATCGAGACGAGGCCTCCGCCAGCGAGCATTTTGGCGAGATCCGGGTTTTGAGGCGCATACCCGAAGACGAGCGTTTCGCCGATCGCCTGCCAGGACATGTCCTGCACGAAGGCGCAGAGAAGAACGGCGGTCATGGTGCTCGCAATCATGGTGAAAGATC
>JAXZEJ010000103.1:0-12418 GCA_037424205.1 bacterium
GGAGATGAGCGAGAAGTTGCCGCCGAGCCCCACCGTCGGGGCGCGCCACGCGAAGAGCAGGAACGAGAGCCCGATGACGATGATGAGGAAGGCGAGAATGAAGAGGCCGCGCTCCGGATCGGTTGCGAAGGCGTGCACCGAGGTGAGCACGCCGGAACGCACGAGGAAGGTGCCCAGCAGCGAAAGCGAGAACGTCAGGATCGCAAGCAGAACCGTCCAGATGCGGAAGCAGCCGCGCTTTTCGGTAACGGCAAGGGAGTGGATGAGCGCAGTGCCCGTCAGCCACGGCATGAAGGACGAGTTTTCAACCGGGTCCCAGAACCACCAGCCGCCCCAGCCGAGCTCGTAGTAGGCCCAGTAGGAGCCGAGCGCGATGCCGAGCGTGAGGAGAACCCAGGCGGCCGTCGTCCAGGGGCGCATCCAGCGGGCCCATGCGGCGTCGAGGCGGCCGGAGATGAGCGCCGCGATCGCGAAGGCGAACGGAACGGCAAAGCCCACATAGCCCAGATAGAGAAGCGGCGGATGGAAGACCATGCCCGGGTCCTGCAGGAGCGGATTGAGGTCCGCGCCTTCGGCCGGCGCCGGGAAGAGGCGCAGGTACGGGTTCGAGGTGAGCAGCATGAAGAGAAGGAAGCCCATGCCGACGAGGCCGAGGATCCCCATCACGCGGGCAACCATCTCGGCGGGCAGGCGGCGTGCGCAGAAGGAGACTGCGGCGCCCCACCATCCGAGCGTCACCGTCCAGAAGAGGATCGAGCCCTCATGGGAGCCCCAGGTCGCAGCCACCTTGTAGTACCAGGGCAGGAGCGAGTTGGAGTTGTTCGCCACGTTGAGGACGGTGAAGTCCGAAATGTAGAACGAATAGGCAAGGCAGCCGATGGCCACCGTGCCGAATAATGCATTGGCAACGGCCGCGGGACGGGCGACCGCCATCAGCGCACGATTGCCCTTGGCAGCGCCGACCAGCGGGAGCACGCCCTGGACGATGCTCAGCGCAAGGCACAGGATCAGTGCGAAGTGACCGATTTCTGGAATCACTTGTTTTCTCCGGTTTATGTTGGGTGCGGATGACTTCCGCCTTCTCTCTTTATGCAAGCAAAGGCACGGCCGCCTTGCCGGACCTGACGCTCCGGCGGGCGGTCACGCCCGGCTCATTAGAAACTTGTGCGAACTCAGGACCTGGCACCCTGCGCAGCCTGGGACTGCTTCTGTGCAACGCCGGCCTTGTGCGCATCCTCGAGAGCCTTGGCGGCTTCGGGCGGCATGTAGTTCTCGTCATGCTTGGCGAGCACTTCGGAGGCGCAGAAGACGCCCTTCTCGTTGAGCTTGCCCTGGGCCACGACGCCCTGGCCTTCCGCGAAGAGGTCGGGCAGGATGCCCTTGTACTCGACGGGAACGATCTTGGCGGTGTCGGTGATGCCGAAGGTGACGGTCACGCCGTCGGCCTGGCGCTGAACGCTGCCGGGCTCGACAACGCCGCCCAAGCGGAACGTGCGGCCGGTGGGCGCCTCATGCGCGGCCACCTGCGTGGGCGAGAAGAAGAACACGAGGTTCTCATTGAAGGCCTGCAGCGCGAGGGTCACGCCGGCGCCGACGGCCAGAACGGCCGCGCCGATCAGGGCGAGTTTCTTGGTCTTCGAGTCCATTTGATTACATCTCCAGCGTCGATTTGGCGGCACGGGCCTCGCGGGTGAGGCGCGTGCAGATCCTGGCGCGGCGGGCGCGCAGAGAAATAAGTTCATAAACAACGCCGGCAAGGAGGGCGCCGTAGGCGCACCACACGTAGTAGCCGTGGCCGTTCATGTTGAAGAAGTCGTAGATGCTGTTCCAGTTGTTCACAGCTTGCCCTCCAGAGCCGCTTCACGGGCCCAGTTTTCGCGGCGTTCGCGTTCGAGGATGATGGAGCGGGTGCGGGCGAGAGTCACGCCGGCGCCGTAGCACATGCCGGCCACGACCATGATGATGAGCGTGGTGAGCATGATGGGCGCGATGGAGGCGCCCTTCGACGTGATCGAAGCGCCCTGGTGGAGCGTGTTCCACCATTGCACCGAGAAATAGATGATCGGCACGTTGATCACGCCCACGATGCTGATGACGCTCGCGGCGCGGTCGGCGCGGCGCTTGTCATCAATGGCGGAGTGAAGCGCGATGAAGCCGAGATAGAGGAAGAAGAGAATCAGCTCGGACGTGAGGCGAGCGTCCCACACCCAGTACGTGCCCCAGGTCGGACGGCCCCAGAAGGCGCCGGAGACGAGCGCGATGAAGGCCATCAGGGCGCCCGTGGGAGCCATGCCCTGAGCCAGCATGAAGCAGATGGGCTTCGTGCGCATGAGGCCGATCGCGCTGAAGAGAGCCATCAGCACGTAGAGCAGCATGGAGAGCCATGCGGCCGAAACGTGAATGAAGATGATGCGGTAGGAGTTGCCCTGTCTGGCATCGATCGGGCAAACGAAGAAGCCCATAAAGAAGCCCGCGACGAAGAGCACGAGGGCCGCCCCGAGAATCCACGGGATGACCTTGCCCGCCAGGCGGTAGAAGTTCTGAGGGTCGGATAAGCTCATTTTGATCTTGTCTCCGAAGATATGTTCAAAAGTCGTCTGTAAATCGTTCGATGCTTCTCAGCTTTCGGCGATGCGAAGCGCCGCGGACACGGCCATCGGGGCGAGCGCAAGGCTCAGGAGCGCGAGGCCGCCCACGATCATGAAGTGCGCCGCCGGGCTCATCGCGACGGCGACGGCCTGGCTGGCGCCGGCGCCGAAGATGAGAACCGGAATGTAGAGCGGAAGCACGAGGAGGCTCGTGAGCACGCCGCCTCCGCGAAGACCGAGCGTGAGCGCGGCGCCGACGGCGCCGACGAGCGACAGAACCGGCGTGCCGAGAAAGAGGCTCCCGACCATGACGAGCGTCTCATCAAGCGGCAGATCGAAAAGAATGCCGAAGACCGCGGCAAAGATCGTCATCGGAACGCCCGTGACGAGCCAATGCGCAAACACCTTGGCGACACCCACGACGGGAAGCGGTTCGGCGGTGACGAGCATCTGCTCGAGCGTGCCGTCGGCATGGTCGGCTTCGAACATGCGCGGAAGCGAAAGGAGCGCGGCCAGAAGCGCGGCAACCCAGACGACGCCGGGCGCGATCGAGCGGAGAATGTTGGTTTCGGCGCCCACGCCGAGCGGAACGAGCGTCACGACGACCGCAAAGAAGAAGATCACCTGCGCAAGATCGGACTTGCGGCGGAAGGCGAGCATCAGGTCGCGGCGGAGAATGATTCGGAAGAGATTGAACATGCCTGCGCTCCTCAGCCTGCGTTGTTCGCTTCAAGAGCGCTTTCGTTGTCAAGCGCGGCCTCGACCGCCGTGCGGCGGCGCGGCGACCAGCGCTCGGGCTCGATGACGAGGTATTCGACGCCGTCGACGGGCACTTCCTGATGGGTGACGAGCATCACGATGCCGCCGGCCTTGACGTGCTCGCCGATCAGATCGGCAAGACGGGCAACGCCTCGCACGTCAAGCGCGGTGAAGGGCTCGTCGAGAACCCAGAGCTTGACGGAACGGGAAAGCCAGAGACGCGCGAGCGCGACGCGGCGGCGCTGGCCCTGGGAGAGCTGGCCGGCGGGCACTTCGACGAAGTCCGTGAGGCCCACGGCGTCAAGCGCATCAAGCGCGGCGCCTTCCGTCACGGGGACGGATGCAACGCTGGCGTTGATCATGACGTTTTCGAGCACCGACAGGTCGTCCTTGACGCCGTTGCGGTGGCCGATGTAGCAGAGCTCGCGCCAGAAGTCCTGGGCGGCCTTTTCAACGGGAACGCCCTTCCAGCGCACCTCGCCTTCGACGGGGCGCATCAGGCCGGTCATCAGGCGCAGAAGCGTCGTCTTGCCCGCGCCGTTGCTGCCGGCAATGCGCACGAGCGTGCCCGGCTTGACTGCGAACGAAAGATTCCTAAAAAGCGTCCTCTCCCCGCGCTCGCAGGTAAGTCCGCACACTTCAAGAATGGCTTCTGACATGGGTGAATCTGAGGGTCCTTTAGACGTTGTCGGCGGGCGCATTTCGAGCCCGAATGGTCTTTTGAAGAAAGTGTAGGGAGGCCGTATTAAGCATTGCTTATAAAAATCTCGTGTGCTCGCATCGCGGGTTAGTCCCAATGCTCTTCTCCCGCCGCCGGAGGCCTTCTCGGCCGGGTGACGGCTTTTCGCGACCGAACGCCTAACCGGCCGTCCAATTCCGTCCCGGGCGCCGCCTGCGCCGATTCCCGCTACAATGTCCGAACCATCCGCCCGTCCGAGGCGGCTTTCGAACAATCGACAGACCATTCAATTCACCTATGAAGCGCACTCTGATCATCGGCACCGCTCTCGCCGCACTGCTTCTTTCCGGCTGCGGAACCCTCAAGGAGGAAGCCCGGGACATTCTCAACCGCCAGGAAACGCTCACGAACGTCGTCGGCAACGTCTGGCGCATCGAAGCCGTCTGGCCGGGCTACGTCGAGGGCGTCCACGTCGCCGACCATCTCAACGAACGCGCCCGCGCGCACTGCGGCGCCAAGCACATGGCCATGCTGCCGCTCAACGGCTCGTCCACGAACGGCCTCCAGGACGGGTCGCGCCCCGCCTCCGCATGGCTCGAGTTCCGCTGCCAGCCCGGTCTTGACTACCGCCCCGAATACAAGGGCCTCACCGGCACCTTCCAGGTCGAAGATCTGACGAAGCTGGATTGACAAAACGCTCCTTCAGAACAATCGGGCCCGCACTGCATCCACGCAGTCGCGGGCCTTTTTCGTCTGCAGGTAAAAAATCCAAAAAACGAAAGGAGCGCATCCCTAGATTGCGCTCCTTTCGAGTGATTCGGCAGCCGGCTCTTGGCGGCCGGCTTCTTTGTCCGAGGGTTGTAATCTTTCGATTACTTCATGGCGGCGAAGTTTTCGCCGGCGATCATGCCGAAGGTCAGGGCGTCGATGACGGCCACCGTGCCGAGACGGGAGGCGCCGTGGACGCCGCCGGTCACTTCACCGCCGGCATAGAGGCCCTTGATCGGCTTCTGCGTGGCTGCGGAGATGACTTCAGCCTTTTCGTTGATCATGACGCCGCCCATCGTGTGATGGATCTTCGGGCAGCATTCGATGCCATAGAACGGGCCCTGGGAAACGGTCAGACCGTTGTTGAAGGAGAGGATGCGGCCGAAGTCCTTGTCTTCGCCGGCCTTGACGAAGCCGTTGAACTTCTTGACTTCTTCGAGGAAGGCGTCCTTCTTGATGCCGAAGTGGTCGGCGAGGGCTTCGAGCGTGTCGAACTTCTTGACCGTGCCCATTTCAAGCGGGAGCTTGACGAAGGACGGGTTGATGGCCTTCACGATGGAGTCGTCGCAGACGGCGATCGGGTAGTTTTCGTCCGTGCCGATGACCTTGAAGAGCGCATCGGCCTTGATCTTGCGGCCGGCATGCTCGTCCATGAAGCGGCGGCCGGTCTTGCGGTCGACCACGAGGCCGAGGTCCATGCAGGCGTGGTTCGTGAAGTTCACGGAAACGCCGAAGCCCTTTTCACGCGGGTTGCAGTACGGGAGGAACTGAAGCCAGCAGAGCTGAACCGGAGCGGCGCCGATGCCGAGAGCCTTGATGAGCACGCCGGCGGTAGCGCCCGGCTGGTTCGTGGAGTCGGTCGTCGGAACAACGCGCGGGTCCTGGATCTGACGGAAGAAGATGTCGCGGGAGAAGCCGCCGGCAGCGAGCATCACGCCCTTCGTGGCGCGGATGACGGCCTTCTTGCCGGACGTGTTTTCGAGGTCGTCGGAAACAGCCTTGTTGTTGAAGCGGTAGCCCGTGCGGCAGACGATGCCAGCGACGGAGCCGTCTTCGTTCATGACGAAGTCGTCGAACTTGCAGCGGGTGCGGATGACGACGTTCGTGAGCTTCTTGAGCTCGTCATGCATCGGGCGGATGTAGCCGGAGCCGGTGCCGGCCTTGATTTCATAGGAACGCGGAACGGAGTGGCCGCCTTCGAAGAGCATCTTGTTGGGCACGAATTCGCAGCCGCAGTCGACGACCATCTTGATCGTGTCGTTGCAGCGGTCGGCGATGGTGGCGAGGAGGTTCGTGTGGTTGATGCCGAGACCGTCCTTAAGGCAGTCGGCAATGAAGAGCTCCTTGCTGTCCTTGATGCCCTGAGCCTTCTGGACCGGGTTCACCGGGCAGGCGACGTTGCCGCCGCAGATGGCGGAGTTGCCGCCAACCGTGGACATCTTTTCGATCATGAGGACCTTGAGACCCGCACGACCGGCCTTGAGGGCGCAGGCCATGCCGGCAAAGCCGGAGCCGATGATCACAACGTCATACGTTTCGTCGAACTTGGCAACGGACTTGGCGGGAATGCCGGCGTGCACGGCGGCAGCGGACATCATGGCGGCGGAAGCGGCAACGGCGGACTTGAGGAAACCGCGGCGGCTGGTATCAATCTGGGTCATTCTGAGGATTCTCCATACGGATTGGAAACAATTCCCGGCAGGACCTCTTTCCAACGATCCCTGCCGGCGACACCGCTATTCTTCCCCTAGGCCTCCCTTTCCTCTACATCCCGCGGTATAGACCTTTTACATACCAAGGTATGCAGGGTTTGTCTCAATATGCCTCAAAAGCCCTGCAGATCAGGACGATTCGATCGATCGCACAATTCACGCATCGATTCGAATCGGGAATTTCCCGACCGCCGGCCCCTTCCAGCAGAAGCGTCTTCCAGGAACTACATACTGCGGTATGCCTCAAATACATACCTTGGTCGGTAGGAAAGAACGCCGCGCTTCCATATCATTTGACCCAACGAAGCGACTCGGAACCGACAGTCCTGAACGCCGGAGGCCGCGCTTCACAGACATCAGATCCCCAAGGAAACACAACAAATGAAGAAGACGCTGATCCTCGCCTCGCTCTGCGCAGCGATGTTCGCTTTCGGCTCCGCTCAGGCTGCCGACCAGAAGTTCGGGGCCGACCGCCACATCGGCATGGGCCTCACCTGCGAAACCTGCCACGGCCCGGACAAGGCCAATCCGCAGGAGCCCACGATCGACACATGCAAGCAGTGCCACGACGTCAAGGCCCTCGCCGAAAAGACGAAGGACGTCAAGCCCGCCAATCCGCACATGTCCCCGCACTATCGCGACGAACTCGAATGCACGAACTGCCACCTGATGCACGGCGAAACGGAAAACTTCTGCGACCAGTGCCACCAGTTCGGCTACAAGGTCCCCTGATCCTCAAACCCTTCATGTCGGTTTGTTGAAAGACTATAGGCGAGGGTGCTCTCCTCACAATCTCCTGCCTCGCCGACGGTCATCCCCCGAAAGCGCTCTCCCGGCCGGTCCCCGGGAGAGCGCTTTTTTTATCATTTCATGACCCGCCGCAATTCCTTTGACGCGTCTTTGACAACCGCTTCACGTCGTTTTCACAAGGCGTGATGCGGTTTTGACGCTCCTCTGCCGATACTGCGGACATCAAGAATCAAGCCTCGAAAAGGTTCGTCATGTCCACGCACGCCACCCCCGCCATCCCGCGCATCAGCACGTCGGTTCTCACAGGACTCGTCATTCCTGCGGGGCTTCTCATCATTCTGGCCATCGTGCCGCCGCACGCCTTCGACCTATCCGTCTCGCGCATGTTCTTCGCCGACGGCTGGCCCTGGCATCAGGACGGGACCTTCACGCTCTTCTTCTACAAGCTTCCCAAGTACGTGCCGTACATTGCGGGCGGCCTGATGATCGCCTACCTATGCACGCTCGTTGCTCAGGGCAGACACATCCTTGAAGAGGATGCGGCGCGCCGCGTTCTCTACACGATCGTTGCCATGACGGCCTGTGCGGCCGTCGTCTGGTGGCTCAAGGACACAACGGGCGTCGCCTGCCCGTGGTCGGTCGACGCCTTCGGCGGCTCCGTTCCGATGACGGATCCCGAATTCGGCCTCTCGAGCCGCCCGGGCCGCTGCTGGCCGTCGGGACATGCGGGCACGGGCTTCGTCTTCATCGCGCTCTACTTTGCACTCAAGGACCGCCGGCCCCGCCTGGCCGGCGCAGCCCTTGCCTTTGCCGTCGCCTTCGGCGTGATGTGCGGCGTCATCCGCGTCATGGAAGGCGCGCACTTCGTCTCGCACGTCTTCGTCACGGCCGTGATCGACTGGCTGGTCTGCGCCGCCGTCTACGCGCTCATGCTCGAGGACTGGAAGGCCCCCGCCTTTTCAAAGCCTCTTTCCGAAAAAGGGCTGATCATTCTGACCGCGCTCTGGTGGACCTTCGTCTTCAACACGCCGTTCCTCCTTCGCGCGATCGACATCTCAAATCCTAAATTCGTCTGGAGCGGCCGCGTCCTCATCACGCTCGCCTTCTTTGCCGCCGTCATCTTCCTGATTTCAACGGCGATTCTCGCGCTCGCGAGCGCCCTGCCGCGTCCCATCCGCCGCGCCGTGCTCCTGCTTCTCAACGTAAGCGGCGCCTGCGTCTTCGCCGGCATTCTCTTCTACGGGATCACGTTCGATCCGGACATGGCCCGGAACATCATCGCAACCGACGCGCACGAGGCATCGACCTATCTCTCCGCCCGAACGATCGCTCTTGCGATTGCCGCCGGCCTCCCGCCGATTCTTGCCGCAGCCGCTTCCGAAATGGCTTCCGCAGGCCTCAGGCGAAGCACCGTCCGAATCGGCGCAGCGCTTGCCGCAGCCGCCGCGGCCCTTGCCTGCATTGCGCTCAACTTCAGCGCCTTTGCGAGCACGATGCGCGCCGACCGCTCGCTTCGCTATCTGATCACGCCCGTCAACGTTCCGTATGGTTTTGCCGCCACGCTCGTGAAGGACGCCTCACCCGACATGGTCGTCAAGACCGTCGTCGACCCGAATCCCGCGCTCACCGTCGCCCTGAAGCGCCCGGCGGTTCTTCTCGTCGTCGTGGGCGAAACCACGCGCGCGCAAAACTGGGGACTCAACGGCTACGTGCGCGACACAACGCCCGAGCTTCGCGCAGAAAACGTCATCAGCCACGGCTCCGTCGTCTCCTGCGGCACGAGCACCGACGTCTCGCTCCCGTGCATGATGAGCCGCATCGGCCGCAGCAACTACGACCGCGCCCGCATTCTTCAGGAGGAGGCGCTGCCGTCTCTTCTCGCCCGAGCCGGCGCCAGGGTCGTATGGGTCGACAACCAGAGCGGCTGCAAGGGCACCTGCGCCAACACGCTGGTGCGCAAGCCGGACCCGAAGAACCCCGAGTGCGCCTCCGGCCAATGCTTTGACCGCGTCCTCGTCGACGAGCTCAAGATCGATCTGGCCAATCTTCCCGCCGATCGTCCGACCGTGCTCTTTTATCACTTGTACGGCGAACACGGCCCGCGCTACTTCGAGGATTCTCCCAAGAGCGCCAAGGTCTGGCTTCCCGAATGCACCGACGCCGATCTGAGCGCCTGCTCGAATGAAAGCATCGTCAACGCCTATGACAACGCCGTTCGCTACACCGACAGCGTGCTCGCCGGCCTCGTGCGCGAACTCAAGGCCAGAACCGACGTCGACGCGGGCTTCCTCTACGTTTCCGACCACGGCGAAAGCCTGGGCGAGGACGGTATCTACCTGCACGGCGCGCCGTACTTCATGAGTCCGGACGTTCAGAATCACGTGCCAATGGTCATGTGGTTCTCCCCGAACTGGGGCCGCACGTTCGGCTTCAACACGGCGAACCTCGCCCGCGAGCCCGAAGGCGGCATCACGCACGACAACCTCTACTCGACCGTTCTCGGAATTCTGGGCGTAAAGTCCACGACCTACTCTGCGAAACTGGACCTGACGGGCCGCAGCGACCTTGCCTCAAAATGAGCGTAACATGGTTCGCAGTACCAATTGAGGAGCTCTCATGAGCATTCGAATTCTCGTCGTCGACGACAATCCCGACATTCTCGCCAACGTGCGAGACTTTCTGTCCATGAAGGACGGCTGGGCGCCCGAGACGGCCTCCACCGGACTTGAGGCCCTCGAGCGCATCGAGCGCTCGACGTTCGATCTTGTCATTCTCGACATAGGGCTCCCCGACACCGACGGCATTACGCTCACGAAGAAGCTTCGCGCCGCCGGCCGCACGACGCCCATTCTCATGCTCACGGCGCGCGACACCATCGACGACCGCGTCGAGGGCCTTTCAAGCGGCGCCGACGACTATCTGATCAAGCCGTTTTCCCTTCGCGAGCTTGCCGCCCGCGTCGAGGCGCTTCTGCGCCGAAGCGGCGCCTCGTCGTCCGGCCGCCTTTCCGTAGGGCCGCTCACGCTCGACCTCAAGACCCTTCGCGTCGAGCGGGAGGGCCGGGACATCCGCCTCAATCCGACGTGCCTCCAGATGCTTCGCGAGCTGATGCAGCACAGTCCCGGCATCGTCTCGCGCCACCGTCTCGAATCCGTCCTCTGGCAGGGCGAGCCGCCCGCCTCCGACAGCCTTCGCTCGAACCTGTACCTGCTCCGCCAGGCAGTCGACAAGCCGTTTGACCGCCCGCTCATTCACACGCATCCGGGACTGGGCTGGTCCGTTTCCACCTTCGACTGACCATTTCCGACCGGAGCCGTCATGTCCTCGCGCCAATCGCCCCCCAGAAGCCTGCCTCAGCGCATCATGCTGAGCTTTGCACTGCTCGTCACCTTCGTTGCAGCGCTCTACACCGTTGCGGTGTCGCAGTCGATCGAGTTTACGGAGCGCGAGCTCATCAGCGGCGTTCTTTCGGACGCGCTCGATCGCGAAATCGACACGCTCGAAGCAGGCCAGATTCCGCGCCTGCCCCACGATACGAAGATCTACGGCGCCGCACCGCTCGAGCCGCCGCCGGCCTTTCTGCGCGGCTTTCCGCCGGGCTACAGCGAGGAAACCGAATCGAGCGATCTCTTCGTCTACGTCTCCACCTGGAAGGGCGAACCCATCATCATCACCCGCGACCAGCTAGGCTTTGAGGACATGGAACGCGCCTTCATGCGCATGACCATGCTCTCCGTGCTCCTGGTCTCACTGCTCGGCCTTCTAGCCGGATGGGTTCTCGCGCGCAACATCATGAAGCCCGTCAAGGCGCTCTCCAATGAAGTGAAGAAGGCCAGCACGTCCAGGCACTACGTCCCGCTCTCCGTCACGGTGACGAACGACGAAGTGGGCGAACTTGCGCTCATCTGCGACGCCGCCATGAAGAGGCTCCACGAAAGCCTTCAGCGTGAAAAGGCCTTTACGGGAGACGTGAGCCACGAGCTCAGAACGCCGCTCACCGTCATTGAAACGAGCGCCGAACTCCTCTCCATGACGCCGCTCACGCCTGCCCAGGCCAAACAGGTCGAGCACATCACGCGCGCCGCGAACGACATGCGCGAGCTGACGGCGCTCTTTCTCTCCTTTGCGCGGCTTTCCAACGACACGACCGGCCCCGAACCCGATTCCGCATCCGGCATTCTGAAGACCGTCGCCGACACCTGGGAGCCGTTTGCCGCCGAAAAGGGGCTGGAACTCATCCTCAAGCGTGAAGCCGCTTGTCCGGGCGCCTACTCGCCCGTCATGCTCGGCACCGTTGCAAACAATCTCGTGAAGAACGCCGTGACCTACACCGATTCGGGCCGCGTCACGATCACCGAAACGGCCGACGGCTTCGTCGTCACCGACACGGGCCCCGGCCTTGCCGACGGAGAGGCGGATCGCATCTTCGATCACGGCGTCCGAGGAAGCTCGTCGTCGTCCGACGCCTCCGGCGCCGGTCTCGGCCTCTCCATCGTCAAGCGCATCTGCAGCCGCTCGGGCTGGACGGTCACGGCCGGCAAGGCCCCCGAAGGCGGCGCATCCTTCACGGTCTGCATAACAAAAGCGGCCGGCGTTGAACGCGCCGACCGCTCGACGGGAAGCTGATTATCCGGCCTGTCGGTCAGCCGCTGACCGCCCTCCATTCCTCCAACCTCAGTGCTTTTGGCCGAGCTCGATGGGCACGCCCTTCTTTTCAACCGGCTTCGCCTTGCGGACGGAAGTCCAGCAGACGAGAGAGCCCAGCACGACCAGAGCAACGCCCTGCCAGAACGTGGCGCTCAAGTCGGACCCGATGTAGAAGGAGGCGAAAACGCAGGAGAGCACCGGCGTGAAGTAGGAACCGATGCCGAGCAGCGTCATGTTGCCGCGCTGCATGCCGTAGGTCCAAAAGCCGTAGCCGAGCCCCGTCGCCGCAGCGCCGAGAAAGACGCCGATCCAGCCCGGATGCATCCATTCGATCGGAGCCGTCGGCGTCAGGAGCCAGATCAGCCCGAAGATCAGCATGTCGTTGAAGAAGATGATCACGACGGGATTATTGCCGCCCGACCAGGCACGGGTCATCGAGCCATAACCCGCCCAAAGAATGGCGCCGATGAGCGCGATCGTATAGCTCCACGGATTCTTCATCCAGTTGTCGGCAA
>JAXZEJ010000104.1:0-7610 GCA_037424205.1 bacterium
GCCTGTCAATAGTGTTTCCCTAAAAAGCCAAAAATTCAGTATAACTACGTAAAAGCAACCAATTCTTTCTAAGACCCTCTGCGTATACACTAGACGAACACCTTCACATCGACTGACTGCCAGGACCCGTGTCAATGCCTACGCTCGACTCGATCATTACCTTCAGTACCCTCGCCGCCCTGGCTCAGCTTGCCATCATTGTCGGCGTCATTCTTCGCGTCATGCTCACGCGCCACCCCCCTGGATCCTCCTTTGCCTGGATCCTGATCACAACTCTCCTGCCTTATTTTGGATTCATTCTCTATCTGCTATTCGGAGAACGCCCCATCGGCCAAATTCGTGCACGGCGTTTTCGTAAGCTCCTTGCACACCTCAAGGAGCTCTCTCGCCACAAGCTCACACCAACCGGACCACTGCCACTACCCCTTGCACGTCACCGCACACTCATTCATCTTGCTACCCGCATGGGCAATCTTCCCGTAACATCGGGCACCCGCATCACACTTCTAACATCCTCCAGCGCCACTTTCTCCGCCATCATCAACGATATTGACAACGCTCGAAACTCCGTCGACATGGAGTTTTACATCTGGCACCCAGGGGGTGAGGCTGATCGCGTAGCCTCTGCACTACTCAAAGCGCATGCCCGCGGCGTTCGAGTGCGCATTCTTGTTGACGACTTTGGTTCCCGGCTTTTCCTTAAAAGCAATATCTACAAAACCTTTTGCAACGAAGGCATTGAAGTCGCAACAGCCATGCCCATGCGCTTTCTACACTTTTTTGGACTTCAACGAGTTGACCTTCGTCTTCATCGCAAAACCATTATCGTCGACAACGAGATCGGTTACACAGGAAGTCTAAACATGATCGATCCTTATTCCTACGACGCCGCTCGCACCGTTGGTCCATGGGTTGACGCCATGGTGCGCCTCACAGGACCCGCAGTGCAAAGTCTTCGCTCCACATTCATGATCGATTGGGCAATTCAACCCGATGGAGATCCTTCAGACCTTGAACGCGTCCACGCCAACTTCAAAATTCCCCAACCAGGTACGGCTACGATCGTCACTGTGCCCTCGGGGCCATACGGCCACAAGGATCCCAATCTCTACCTGCTCCTTGACGCCATCAATGCAGCACGCTTCAACATCACCATCACAACCCCCTACTTCGTACCTAACGAAGGACTTGCGACCGCTCTTCTGAGCGCTGCCTATCGCGGCGTAAAAATCACCCTTATCGTGCCGACCAAAGCCGACAACAAGGCTGTCACCTGGGCTGCTCGCCGTTATTTTGACGACATGCTAGCCGCCGGGATTGAAGTTCTTCTCTACAAGGGCGGACTTCTGCACACAAAATCCATCGCAGTCGACGATGAATACGCAGTCTTCGGCACTGTCAATTTTGACAACCGCAGCATTCATCTCAACTTCGAAATGATGCTTCTCATTTTCGACTCCGAATTCATTCAGAACATAAAAAAGCTGCACAACTCCTATGCCGAGCAATGCAGCCGTCTTAACTCTGAAACCTGGTACAGGCGTCCGATGTCCGAGCGCCTCAAGGAAGGAGCCTGCTATCTTATTTCGCCTTTGCTTTAAGAAAGCCTACTTTCGTTCCTCAATATCCTCAACATCGTCCATCTTCCACTTTTTATTGTCGGATGTCTTGACACTAAGAACCATAGTTTCCGTCCTCGTTTCGCGTACATTCTCGCCCGCATCCCGTCCCGGAGCCTTCTGATTGACGCCGCGGCTCATCGCTTCATACCAGTCGACAGAACCACCTGCCTGCTTGGTCTTCCACCAGGCCCATCCCCAAGCAATAAGTCCCATGACAACAACAGCGACAATAATCGCCAGCACCACGGGCAACATCAGGAAGCCGAGCCCGACGAGCAAAGCAAACGAAACTAGGCCGACCAGAATACGAACCAAAGGATTTCCGGACGTCTGAAAAACATAGAGCGGCATAGTGTCTGTCTCCGATAGGTCTCCGGATCTTCAATGTTTGGACTAATTGCCGGAGCGTCTTATTCAAGTATAAAAGGGCGCCCCGTCTGACGAAAGCACCTTAGCATCTCTATGTAAATGGGGACGAACACCATCCAGACAAGCCTTCAGGTTGTAAACATTCGTACCAACAAACAAGAGGGCACAAACTCAGTACCCGTTTCCACCACATAAAGCGTCATGTTTTTGTAAGATAGCAGACCATCCTATAATTGTCCGATCAGCAAGCATCCCCTCAATCGAACAAGTACCCGATACCACGGATGCTAATCCTTGCCGCTTGCTGGTCAAGCAATGCGCAGTTACATACTCCAAGAACTGCTTTTCAAGCAGTTGCCCTGAGCCACTACAGAACTTTTATGGACGCAGATAACAAAAACACTCTTCCGGACGTGCAATCCGCTCACGACGGCCGAAACATCGCCATTGACCGGGTCGGCGTTCGTGGCATCACCGTTCCCGTTACAGTTCAGACCAAGGACGGAAATCTGTCCACCGTCGCCAATGTTGAGATGACCGTCTCGCTTTCCGCCGACCAGAAGGGCACGCACATGTCCCGCTTTGTCGCTCTTATCGAAGAACACGCCGAGCCACTTAACGTCGACGTCGTTCGCAATCTGATGACCGACATGCTCAAGCGCCTTGACGCCATCGACGGCACGATCAAGATTCGTTTCCCGTTCTTCATTCGCAAGTGCGCTCCCGTCAGCAAGCTCACAAGCCTTATGAACTACGAGGCCGCCTGGATTGCCGATTGCCGAAACGGTGTTATTACAGTCCGACAGGAAACCTCCACTCCTGTTACGAGCCTTTGCCCCTGCTCGAAGGAAATTTCCCGTTACGGTGCCCATAACCAACGCTCGCGTCTGACAGCTTCCGTCGAGCTGTCCGCCCCCATGAGCCTCGAAGAACAAATTGCCTATAGCGAACAAGCCGCCTCTTGTCAGCTTTGGGCCCGACTGAAGCGCTCAGACGAAAAATTTGTCACCGAATATGCCTATGACCATCCAAAATTCGTTGAGGACATCGTTCGCGACATGGCTGCCGCCCTCAACAAGGAAGATCGAGTCGTGGCCTATCGAGTCGAAGCTGAGAACTTCGAATCCATTCACAACCACTCCGCCTACGCCTACATTACGCACGACAAGCGGTAATATCCGATAGGCACTGATACATTCACTGCGTCGGCCTGTTGTCTGAACGGACGGCAGGCCGATACGTTTTTCAGCGCACTCTGCATGTACCCATCCTTCCAAGAAGGTACACTGTGCAAATCGAAAAACGTCTCATTACTCACACGACACTCATCATGCTCGCTCAGCAAAAAGAGGCTTTGACCTCTCTCATTTCCTCCGCCCTTAAAACGCTCGGCGTTACCGACGTCGCCGTCAACCTCGAACGTCCCAAAATGCCGGAACACGGCGATATTGCCTGTACGATTGCCATGCAGCTTGCTCGCGCCCTTAAGAAGAACCCGCGCGAAATCGCCACACAGATCGTCGATGCTCTCAAGGCCAATCCTGAAAGCGAAAACCTCATCAAGTCGGTTGAAATTGCCGGTCCGGGCTTCATCAACTTCCGCATCCAGGACAACGCCCGTCAGGAAATCGTTCGCCAAGTACTCAAGGCTGGTGCCTCTTTCGGCTGCTCCGACACCCACAAGAACCAGTCTGTGCTCCTCGAATTTGTATCCGCCAACCCGACTGGTCCGCTTCATCTCGGTCATGCCCGTCAGGGCGCTCTCGGCGACGTACTTGCCAATCTTCTCGCCACTCAGGGCTGGAAAGTAACTCGCGAGTTCTACTACAACGATGCAGGCGTCCAGATCGGCAACCTCGCAGAATCCATCCGTCTTCGCGCGCTTGAACTCAAGGGCGAGGCCGTTGAACTTCCTGAAAACGCCTATCATGGTGAATATGTGATCGCCATCGCCCGCGACTACCTTGACTGCAAGCCAGTCCACGCACACGACGGCACAATCATCGAGTCAAAGGGCGACCTTTCCGATACCGACTGCATCCGTCGCTACGGCGTCGCCTACCTTCGCAATGAGCAGGACGACGACCTTGATGCACTCGGCGTTCACTTCGACAATTTCTACCTTGAATCCTCTCTCTATGCCTCTGGTCGCGTACAAGCTGCCGTCCAGTCTATGATTGAATCTGGCCGTACTGAAGAACGCGACGGGGCACTCTGGCTCAAGACTACCGAATGCGAAGATCTCGGCATTCACGACGACAAGAATCGTGTCATGCGCAAGGTTGATGGCACCTTCACTTACTTTGTCCCCGATGTCGCCTACCACCTCGCAAAATTTGAACGCGGATTCACCAAAGCCGTCAATATCCAGGGGTCTGATCACCATGGTACGATAGCTCGCGTTCGTTGCGGCCTGCAGTGTTGCGCCCTTGCTCGCCATATGTCCATCCCGACGGAATTTCCAGAATACATCCTCCATAAAATGCTCTCCGTCGTAAAGGATGGCGAGCCCGTCAAGATGAGCAAGCGCTCCGGCAACTACGTCACACTCCGCGACCTCGTTGACATGGCTGGGAAGGACGCAGCTCGCTTCTTCCTTGTCGCCCGTAAAGCTGACGCAGAATTCGTCTTCGACATCAACCTCGCCCAACAGAAGAACGACGAAAACCCCGTTTACTATCTGCAGTACGCACACGCCCGCATCTGCTCCGTGTTTGCAAACGCCAAAGAAAAGGGTTACGAAGTACCGTCCGTTGACGAACTTCTCAAGACCAACCTGTCGAGCCTTGTTAGCGAACAAGCCATGGACCTGATGGCTAAAATCGCCGAATATCCGGCACTCCTCACACAGGCCGCCAAGGATCATGCACCGCATACGCTCTGCTACTACCTGAAAGAACTTGCTGCGGCCTTCCACACGTTCTACAACGCCGAACGCGTCGTGATCGAGAATGCTGATGAACGCAATGCCCGCCTTGCCCTGTTGGCAGCCACACGCCAAGTGCTTGGCAACGGCCTCGCTCTTCTCGGCATCAGCGCACCTGAATACATGGCTCGACGCGAAGAGGTTTAATCCAAAGGACTTTTAACAGTGGCTCGATCCAATCTCGCATCCGGCTTTGCCGGCTTCCTGCTCGGCGTCGTAACCGGTTGCGCCATCTGCGCTGCCGCGGCCGTTGTCATTGCCAACGGCCCTGTACCCTTCGTCGAAAAGGTTCAAAAAGTGACCGCCGACGTCGACCCATCACAGAAGCTTGCTGGAAGCATTGACCCTAACCGGGCCCTCAACGAACAGCAGGAAAGGAGCGCGGAACAACCCGATCTATCCAACGTAAAGACCGTGGTCGTTTCACCGACACCCAAAGCATCGGCTCAAACATCCAGCACCACTGCAAATAGCATCTTCTGGCTTCAAGCCGGTGCTTTTAGGGACGAGAAAAGTGCTCACGATCTTACAGGTTCTCTTGCCCTGACCGCCGGCATCAGCAACGTTCAGATTCTGAAATCGAACAGTTTCTGGCGCGTTCGCATTGGCCCCTTTGACAACAAACAGGAAGCAACTGAAGTTCAAAGCCAACTCAGTAATCAGGGAATCCAAACAACAGTGATTCACTAATTCAGCCCATCTCCAAACGAAAAGAGCAGCTCCAAAGGCTGCTCTTTTCCAATTAACTTGCATTCTCAACTATCTCAAGAACAGCATCTCCATAATTGAGAAGCTTCTTCTCCCCTACCCCCGAAATGCGTCGCAAGCTCTCTAGCGACGTTGGACGCTCTCGAACAATATCTATTAATGTTGCATCCTTGAATATGACATAGGGGGGCTTTCCTAGAGACTTGGCCTCGTCGCTTCTCCATTGTCGAAGCTCTTCATAGAGACTTCGATCACGCCTTGAGAAATCCTGCAACACGATCTCGGTCTGTGAATGCTCCCTTCGCCGTCTTCTGGTTTCAGCCACACGCTTGCGAACACAGATTTTCATGTTGCCTCGCAACAGATCTCGAGCCATCTCCCCAAGGCTAAGCGCATTGCGCGCCATAGGATCCACCCAAACGACATGACGTGCGACGAGTTGTCGCAATAAAATTCGCCATTCTGCCGCAGACAAGTCCTGGCCTATCCCCCAAGTCGAAAGTTTTTCATGTGAGAAACGAGCTACTCGATCTGTCATATTGCCCATCAGCACATCAATGACATGCTGTGCACCAAAACTCACACCGCTTGCCGCCCGAATGCGATAGATGCAAGAAACGAACTTCTGAGCCGGCACCGTCATGTCAAGCAGTTCCGGAGGCTCAAGACAATTGTCACAATGTCCGCAAGGCTCAGATTTCTCTCCAAAATAGGCTAAAAGCCTTTGTCTGCGACAATCCGGAGCCTCAGCCAGCCCCAACATTGCATCAAGCTTTTGTGTGCAGAGTTGCTTATGCATTTCTTCTGCATCGCTCGCATCAATGAAAAAGCGCTGATTGACGACATCATTGAGACCATATGCCATCCAAGCATCGGCAGGCTCACCGTCACGACCTGCACGACCTGTTTCCTGAAAGTAGCCCTCTATCGATTTGGGCATATCCACGTGAGCCACAAAACGCACATTCGGCTTGTCGATACCCATGCCAAAAGCAATGGTTGCCACAATTACGATTCCCTCTTCTCGCAGAAATCTCGCTTGATTTCGAGTGCGCTCATCACTGGAGAGCCCAGCATGATAAGGCAAAGCCTCAATACCGCAACTCGAAAGATACTGCGCAATATCTTCTGTCGTTCGACGCGCCAAACAGTAAACAATGCCGCTATCGCCGGAATGCTCGTACTTGATGAAATTGAGAAGCTGCTCCTTGATGTTTCGCTTATCAACTATGCGATAGAAAATATTCGGTCGATCAAAGCTTGCCACGAACTGTCTGGCATTTGATAGAAGCTTTTCAACAATCTCTGTTCTGGTCTTTTCGTCAGCCGTAGCCGTTAACGCAATACGAGGCACTTGAGGATAGCGCGTCTTCAAAAGTTCCAGCTCTCCATACTCCGGTCGAAAATCGTGCCCCCAGACGCTCACACAATGCGCTTCGTCAATAGCGAAAAGCGAAACCTTAATCCTATCAAGCAACGCAAGCATCGACCCCATCATCAAGCGTTCCGGCGCCACGTAAAGAAGATCCAGACCGCCAGACAAAAGGGCTTCTTTTACCTTGAATGACTCCTCGGGAGTTTGAGAAGAATTGAGATAGGCCGCCTTTACACCGACCTCATCCAACGCATCGACCTGATCCTGCATAAGAGCAATCAAAGGAGAAATCACAACTGCAACGCCATCGCGCAGTAGAGCAGGTATTTGATAGCAAAGGCTCTTGCCGCCCCCCGTCGGCATCAACACCAACGCATCAATACCCGATACGACTGCTTCGACAACCTCCTGCTGAAAGCCTCTGAAAGATTCATAGCCGAAAACCTGATTAAGTACCTCAACCGGAGTGTTAAAACGTCGCATATCGTAGGATAAAGCTCAAAAAATTGCCGGAGTTATAACTCCGGCAATTTTAGATCAGGTCAAGACAGCGAAAGGCCGTCACAAACTCTCGGCAGGATTATTCTCCACGTTCCAAACGTTCGGCACG
>JAXZEJ010000105.1:0-1753 GCA_037424205.1 bacterium
CATTTTCATTTCCTTTTTATCATCTGCCGTCGACCATGGCGGTAAAAAACATCTGAGGGAGAACTGCCGAACGCTCTTTCGAACGCCCCGCACCTCTCTCTAAAACCTATATGGAGGCTTCCAAAGCGGTTTCAAGATCGCAGTTTTCGAAACTTTTGCCTAAAGGCAAAGGTTAGGCGAAGAAAAAAGGAATTCCGAATATGACAACGTCCTGCCGAACAAGGACAGGACGTTCGAAGACGTTTTTCAGACTCCGTCAGGCCTTGGCGAAGACCTTGCGATAGACCGGAATGACGCGCAGGAAGCAGTAGAGCACGCCGAAGGCTGCGATTGCACCGCCCGCCCAGCCGATGTCGCCGATCGCGGCATGCGTGCAGACAAGGCCGCCCACCAGAGCGCCGGAACCGATGCCGACGTTGTAGATGCCGGAGTAGACCGACATGGCAACGGCAGTGCCCGAAGGCACGGCGCGGATGATGGCCGACTGGAAGACCAGGTTGTACATCGTGACGGCAAGACCCCAGAAGATGCAGAGGAGCAAGATCGTCAGCTCGTTGCCGCCGAGCGGCGCCATGAGGAGCATGCTCACAAGAATGCCGGCAACCGCAAACTGCATGAAGGCGATCGGACAGCGATCGAAGAAGTGCGAGAAGATCCAGCTGCCGAGAATGCCGATGGCGCCATAGGCCACAAGCACCCAGGTAATGCCATCGGGATGCATGCCGGTCACCTGAGCGAGGAACGGCTCGATGTAGGAGTACACCGTGAAGTTGCCGGTCATAATGAGCGGCGTCAGGATGTAGACGCCCAGGAGCGCAGGCTGGCCGAGCAATGCGGGCACCTTGTCGAGCGCCACGGCGTTGCGGCTGTGCACGCTCGGGAAGAAGCGCCAGAGACAGAAGAGAGCAACTGCGGCCACGAGACCGATCGCCAGGAAGGTCATGCGCCAGCCGAGATAAAGGCCGAGCACGCGTCCGAGCGGCAGGCCGGCAATCATGGCGATCGAAGAGCCCGCCACGACAAGCCCAAGTGCGGTGGAAGTCTTGTGCTTGGGAGCAACCTCGACGGCCAGCGGACTCACGACCGACCAGAAGATCGAATGAGCGCACGCAACGCCGAGACGCGAGATGAGAAGAATCCAATAGTTGGAGGCTATGGCCGAAAGCACGTGGCTCGCCACGAAGAGCGCAAGCACCGACATCATCAGGCGGCGGCACTCCATCTTCGCCGCAAGGAGCATGAGCGGCAGAGACATCAGCGCAACGACCCAGGCATAAGTCGTCACGAGCCAGCCCATCTCAGCCTCCGTGCGGCCGAAGTCCCGACCGATGTCGGTGAGAAGGCCGATCGGAATGAATTCGGAAGTGTTGAAGACAAAGGTGCAAAGCGTGAGCGTCAGCACGGGAAGCCAACGCATGAAGAGAGACCTGTCGCCGGTGTCGGACATGATGTGCGTTTCCTAGGATGTTTTTGGGTTGTATTTATTATTTGAGATCCTTTCACGGACCCTCGGGTTTTCCCCGATCGGCGATCATACAGCAGCCACAGGAACCAAATCGACGACGCACACACATTCACTGACGAACGTCAAACGCACTCGTTGGAATTTCTTGTCGGAGCGTCCGTCAGTCTGCAATCGGAGGCATCTCAACCTCGTTTCCCGCCGCCGCACCTTTGGAAAGAATGAAGTCGAAGTATCCCTCGATATATTCACGCGGGCTGCCTATCAGCTCATTGCCGACGAGCACCTGTA
>JAXZEJ010000106.1:0-2012 GCA_037424205.1 bacterium
CGTCTTCCCGGGCGCTTGAAGCGTTCGATCCGATCAGTCTTAAGAATCTCTACCGCGGCCGTTATGCGGGGCAGGCCTGGAAGGCGGATACGCCCGAGGCGCTCGCCGTCAAGATGGGACTGCCGCCCGAGGCGGTGGTCGAAGAAGTGAAAAGGGCGTCGGCGGAGCGTTCTCTAGACAAGCCGCCTTTCTGGGGAGCAAGGCTGTTTTTGCGCGTGCACAACACGCTCGGCGGCATCCGGATCGACGAGCACGCGCAGGTGCTCGATCGGAATGGTCGGCCCGTAGCGGGTTTTTACGCGGCGGGCGAGGCGACGGGCAGTGTTCACGGCGTGGAGCGAATCGGCGGCAACGGCGTGGCCAGCGCCTGCACCTTCGGCAGGATCGCCGGTAAAAATGCGGCGCAGAATTTATCAGTATAGATCGTGTGTCCGGCACATGGCAATGGCGTTCCGGCCGATGAAGGGCGGAAGGCTGTTTTCTAAAATGAAATGCATGAAGGGTTGCGCTTGTTGTGGGGCGCACTCCTTTTAAGTCAATGAGGCGCCGAAGGCCCGGACCAGGGGAGCGGCGCCCCTCATTCAAGGAGACAAGTTATGTCCAATCGTCGTCAATTCCTTACCGGCGCTCTCGGCGGCGCCGTTGCCGGTCTTACCGTTCCGAGCGCATTTGCTGCGCAGGCCATTTCTCCGCTTCCCAAGAAGTGGGACATGACGGCTGACGTCGTTGTTCTCGGCTTCGGCGGCGCAGGCGCCACCACGGCCATCGTCGCCGCCCAGAACGGCGCGAAGGTGATCGTTCTGGAAAAGAATCCTCAGGATGCGCACATCTCGAACACCCGCATGTCGGGCGGCATCTTCCACTGCCCGTTCAAGGACGGCGATCCGAAGGCTCTGAAGGAATACGCCAAGGCCATGTTCTCGGGTGAGAACATCGAATGGAAGGAAGAAGGCGAAATTCCCGAATACTCCGACGGTCTCGCTCAAGTTTGGGCCGATCTGTCGCCCTCGAACCTCGAGTTCATGCAGAGCCTGGACCCCGAATTCATCGGCGGCAGCCAGCCGGGTTACGACAAGGCCAGCTTCCCGAACTTCCCGGGCGCCAAGGAATGCCGCTACAACGCTTATCGCGCAACCTACACGAAGCGCATGAAGAACTTCAACCAGGTTTCCTACAAGTGCCCGAAGAACGAGACGAGTTCCGGCGAAGCCTTCTGGTTCTGCCTTGAGGAAGGCGTGAAGAAGCAGGGCAACAAGATCAAGGTCGTCTGGGAGGCTCCGGCCTGCGAACTTCTGAAGAATGCCAAGGGCGAAATCGTCGGCGCCGTAGCCGTCAAGGGCGGCAAGAAGCTCTACGTCCGCGCAAAGAAGGCCGTGGTGCTCTGCACGGGCGGCTATGAATACAGCCGCGCCATGCGCTCCGCCTTCCTTGAAGGTCCCGGCATCAACGGCTGGGCCTTCTACGGCACGACTTCGAATACCGGTGACGGCATCTCTATGGGCATGGCCGTCGGCGCCGGTCTGCAGAAGGCCGGCAAGTCCGCTGCCCGCGTGATCGTCCCGACGCAGAAGCGCTTCAACGGCATGCGCCTGGGCTCCATCACGCCGGCCGTCGGCTCTGCGAACTCCATCGTGGTCGACAACTTCGGCAAGCGCTATGAAGCCGAAACGAAGGTGACCGACAATCCGAGCCGTTACTTCTTCTACAAGGCCGCCGTCCAGTTCGACATCTCGACGCTCTCCTATCCGCGCACGCCGTCCTGGATGATCTTTGACGAAAAGCTTCGCGCTTCGAAGCCTCTGGTCGGTCTCGGCATCTCCGTCGTCGGCTACGGCATGGTCGACTGGGACAAGGACAACCTGAAGGCCATCGAAAGCGGTTTGATCCTCAAGGCCGACACGATCGAAGAGCTGGCTGAAAAGATCAAGAACCATCCGGAAAACAAGCACCGCATGGTGCCGGCCAACCTTGTCGAAACGGTCGAACGCTTCAACAAGTTCTGCGACGAAAAG
>JAXZEJ010000107.1:0-4699 GCA_037424205.1 bacterium
ACGATTTCAGCGGCTCTCGACTACGTTCTACAGCTCGAAAATCCGAGATTTTGGGCTCGAATGACAACCGCCAGCACGACGATCGAAAGAATCGAAAGCCCCGCATAGGTGCCCCTGCCGATGCGACGCTCACGACCGCGGCCTGCCAGCAGAGCGATCCCGAACGGCAGAAGCGTCAGGCCGGCCAGACACGCCAGATACTCGAACACCGGCCAGTCCTTCAAAAGCGTGATGACGATCGCCTTGGTGTCGTCCTGGAAAAAGCCGAAGACAACGGGACTGATCGGCGTGCCGTAGAAGCCGTAAAAACCGAAGTTGACGAGCGTCAGAAGAGCCGCAACAAACATGCCGGCACCGGCAAAAACGCGCGCAAGCCGCCAGAAGAAGTCCTTCCAGTACGAGAGAAGCACGCAGATCCAGGCAGGAAGCAGCAGAATGGCCAGCCACTTGGCGTCGGCGCGCAAACCCATCAGCAATGCAGGCGAGAAGTCGCTCAGAAAGCCGAGCGCGTCATTGCGATAGACAAAGAAGAAAATGATTCTCGCAGCAGAAAGAAGTGCGAGAGCCGCAAGGCCGAAAGCCGCGGATCGGGCGCATCGCCCGAGCCAGTGTGAGGATTCAGTCATCATCCGATAGACACTTTGAATGAATGCAGTAGCGTTCCCATCAATGCAGGAAAGCCGTTGATTCTATCAAAGACCAGTCGGAAAACAACCCGCAAAACGAAAATGAATCAGTCCGGGCCCGGACTGTCCTCATTTGACGGAATCAACGTCCGCCTCAACATTCATAGCCGCCCGCGCAGCAGCCGCCTTGCCGCCATCCTTAATCCACCCGTCCATCAAGCGGAAGGCTTCTCTCACGGCCTTTGGAAGACGCTGATTGAGCCTGCGGCGATACGGATTCTCGAGAAGAATGTCGCCGAGAAAGCCCGAATACTCGGACTTTTTCTTTTCCAGACGAAGCTTGAGCTCGCGGTCCGAGAGATCGATCAGCCGCTCGCGCTGGCGGCGAAGATTCTTCGGCGTCGGGTCGGAGAGATGCGTGCAGGCGATCAGGGCATCGATAAGCTCGTTTCGCAGATTGAGCTTATGCACGAGCTCGCCCTCCATGGCCAGCCCCGGCGAGAGGAAGAAAACCTGGCTTTGATTCTGCCAGCGGTTGAATTCGACCTTGCGCTCGACTGCGGCGAGCTGCTTGAGAACCACGTGCGCCGTATCGCCGTCGTTGTCGCTCACGACACAGAACGGCTTTCTCAGGCTCAGAGCGAGGAGGAAGAACGGCGCGTAGCTCTTGCCGTCGACGCCCACGATCGTGATGCCGAAGGCGCTCGGGTCATCTCCGAACCTGGCATGGAACATGCCGCGAATGAGCTGCTCCTCAGTAACGCCTTCGACAAACATCAGGCCTCTAGCAAAGAGCACCTCTCCGCGAAGGCGCAGAATAAGGCGCTTTAAAGCGCGGACATCGCCCGGATCCATCTTGCCGGGCAAGCGGTGCACCTCGACGACATCATGCAGGCGAGACATGGAGCGCAGGGATTCCGGCCCCGGAATCGAAGCAATGTAAGGCGAATGCGTAGCGACGACGAACTGGTGCGAAAGCGCCATCAGCCTGTCCATGAGCATCCGCTGGGCATTGGGATGCAGATGGCCTTCCGGCTCTTCGGCCGCAATCAGCATGAAGAGCGGCCATCCGTGAGCCTCGGCCTGGCGCGAGAGCCCCTCGATCAGCACGACGGCGGCAAGCATCAGAAGCGACTTCTGCGTGCCGAGGCCCAAAACGTCGCGAAGCCTCTGCGAAGCGCCTTCGCTTTTCACCCGCTCGATAAAGCGACCTATTGACGACGGACTGAACTCCATCCCGTCGGGCAGGCCGCTTCCCGGTCCTTCAAGGTTTTCCGCCAGACGATCCAGCCGCACGCGAAGATCATGTATCGGAAGATTCGCATACTGAGGATGTGCCAGCACGTCTTCTCGAAGAGCCTCGTAGGCCGTGCTGATGAAAGAGCCCGGGCGCATCAGCGCGCCCTGCAGATCGTCCTCCGCCTCAAGCAGACACATTTTGATGAACGGGAAAGGCTCCTTCAATTCCCGGCCGACGGCGCCGCCATCCCAATTGAGAAGCAGATGCCGCGTCTTTCCAATCGTGCCGTCGGGCCCAAGCGCCATGCGCGTGCGAAAGGCGAATGAATCCCGTCGATCGTGCCGAATGCAGTCCTTGAGCGCCTCCGCCCAAACGGGCGCAAAACGCCGGCGGCGAAGCCCCGCCTCGCTCACGGGAATGAAGCGAACGTCAATCAGAATTTCCGTCGCGACGGTTCCGTCGGCGGCGCGGTGAAAGTCGTGGCTGTCGGCCGGATGCTCGTCGGCGAACGCCAGCTGCAATGCCTTGAGCACCGTTGATTTGCCACAGTTGTTGGGCCCGATCAGCACGGTCGTGCGCTCCAGCTTCATTTCGAGCGATGCAATGCCTCGGAATCCCTGAATTCGGATCTTGTCTACGGCGATCATAACTGCCTCCGATTGCCCGATCGTATATTCATTGTAGGCCCGCCAGTCGTTCAGAAGCTACAATTAAAATATATGTATAAGAAAGGAGGCCGACATGTCCGACTATCGTGAAATCGACACCGTCACCCAGCTTCTGGGCCTCATCACGGAACCCGGCACGATCGACCGGCATGTGTTCCAGAGCATCGACTTCAGAGACCATCTGGATCTGGCGATGGAAAGCACCTACACCAACTGCCTCTTCCTCGGGTGCGAGATGCCGGAAGTCTTCGAACATCATCTCGACAAGTCCAACCTCATCTTTCCAAGGCTGGACGCACCGTTCGACATCTACCGAAGCTACCTCTACTCAGCTCATTCGCTCTATGCGGGCTTCGACCCGCGCGACGAAGCCACACTCGCCGACAGCTTCGACTACAAGGTTCATCAGCATTACTTGAAAACCGGCCCGGTTTCCAAGAATGTGCGGGAAACGCTCTGCCGGCACCTGCACGACCACTCGATCAGCAATGCGATCAAGGACTTCCTCGCACCCTACCACGAGCGCCAGATCGTCGGGATCATGGGCGGACACGATCTGCTGCGCACGGATCCGTTTTATCGGCAGATCGTCTATCTCAGCAAGCGCCTGACGGAACTCGGCTTCATCATGGTGAGCGGCGGCGGTGCCGGCGCCATGGAGGCGACGCATCTTGGCGCGTGGCTGGCACAGCGCACGGACGAAGAAGTCGAGGACTCGCTCGAGACGCTGTCGGCCTCTCCCTCCTGGCAGGACGCCGGATGGCTGTCGTCCGCCTTCAGAATCCGCTTCCGCTATCCGCAGACGCACTTCGTGAGCCTCGGCATTCCGACCTGGCTCTACGGACACGAGCCGGCCACGCCCTTTGCAACGCACATCGCCAAGTTCTTCGACAACAGCATTCGCGAAGACACGATCCTCAACATTACGAGAGGCGGCCTCATCTATACGCCGGGCAACGCCGGCACCGTTCAGGAGATCTTCCAGGCGGCCGTTCCGAACCACTATCAGACCTACGGCTATGCAAGCCTGATGGTCTTCCTCGGCGAAGAGTTCTGGCGCAAGGAAATGCCCGTCTACGAGCTCCTCGAATACCTGGTCAAGAAAGGCAAGTACGACGGACTTCGCATTTCCATCACGAACAGCATTGAGGAAATTGTGGAAACCGTCCGAACCTTCAGGCCGACGGCCTCCTGACAGCGCCGGAGGCCTACCGCAGGATTTCCGCCACGTCGGGAGGCTCGCGCCACGGAGCGTTCATGAGCTCCTCATAGGCTTCGAGCCACCCGAGCCGCACGGCGGCCGACCGGAAGTCGCCGTCGAGCGGCGCACGAATGTCAATCGACTCACCCGTCACGGGATGCGGAAAAGCCATCCTTGCACAATGAAGCATCAGGCGGTCCGCTTCAAGCCATTGGGCAACCGCGCGGTTGAGCGGGCCTTTTCCGTAGGTGGCATCCCCGATGATCGGATGGGCGAGCCACTTCAGATGCCTGCGGATCTGATGCCTGCGGCCGGTGAAAAGCTCGGCCTCAACAAGCCCGAGGCGTGTCGTTTCAAATTTTCCCGAAGAGACAGGCGCCTCGGCCCTTGCCCGCGGCATGAAAACCGTACGGGCCTCCTGAGGCTCCGAAGAACCGCGGCGCTTCTTCAAATACGGATCCTCGGGAAGAGAGAGCGGATGACGGCAGTCGACGGGCGCCTCGAGCCAGCCGCGCACGACGGCCGCATAACGCTTTCTGACTTCGCCCGCCATCATGATGCGGCCGATCTTCGAGGCCGTATCGGCATCAAGCGCAAAAAGGAGCACGCCCGAAGTGCCTCGATCGAGACGATGCACGGGCCAGACGCGGCGGCCGAGCTGCTCGCGCACGCACTGCACGGCAAAGACCGTGTCGCCGTTGGCAATCTCCGTGCGGTGAACAAGAAGCTTCTCGGGCTTCATCACGGCGCACATCACGTCATCTCGATAAAGAACGGGAAGAACGGGCGGAGCAGCAATCTCCTCAGCAGCGACTTCGGCTGGCATCATGACAAATTCAAACAATCGAAATACATGGTCAGCTCCCCAATTGCAAGGACTAAATCATATATTTTCGGTATAACTATCCATGAGGGCGCGCAACCCTAAACGCGCGCCCTCATTCAACTCCGTGGCGAAGCCACA